>NZ_LR213976.1 GCF_900659865.1 Hyella patelloides LEGE 07179 | reverse complement strand
GAGATAAGTGCAAGGGTCTTTTACCAATTTTAGGGGTTTTTCGCCATTTTTACTTAACTTTTTGCTGCGCCCAAAATCCTTGTAACCTTTATTTGCTCAAGGTTGTCAAGTTATTCAGCAAACCCTATTTAAGTATTCTTTTTCATCAGTTGCAAACATAAAACCCCAAAAATGCCATTCAGATGGCTCTAACAAATGCTTATGAATAACAGACAATATTTAAGTGGTGAAGTACTAGAAAATCAACTTGATTACTGGAAACAACAGTTGAGTGGTGCGCCTTCTTTATTACAATTACCTACTGACTACCCACGTCCGAAGGTACAAACTTACCAAGGTACAACTCAAAGTTTTATTTTAAATACTGATTTAACCACTAAGTTGCAAACTCTTTCTCGGGAATTGGGAACAACTTTTGATTAGAAATATCTGTGGAATAAGGTTTTCTTGGATTCATAACTTCTAGTTTATTTGTACTTAGAAGTTATATTTTAGACTTTTCGTACATCCTCTAAGACATTACTTAGCAAGATTACATCGTGCAACTTTGTGTTACTCAAAATCGATTCAAATGCTAAAGTATTCCGTTCGACTTTTGATGCATTACTTAAGATTTAAAAGAATCCCTGTTTCTGTTTAATCCACTGTAAAATTAGCAACGCCAGCAAAACTATATTTTCTGCGTCGAATAGAACATAAATAACCAGACTTTTTTGATTGCTGCAATTTGCGATCTACACCAGTGGGGCAACTCAGGCATTTTCATAAATCTGGAAAAAGCGATCGCAGCCTTTCTGCAAGAAGTCTAATCATTTCAAATTCAGACAACGATAGTAAAAATACCAAATAGCACTGACACGATTAGTCGCTCATTATATTAGTGCTTTAAAATGAGGGAGTAATTTGCTAAACAGTTCTTGTATGAGTTTGGAAGTACATCGTGGAATTTATCTGCCACCGCCAGATAGAGTTAAATATCCAGCTTCAGCAGAACATTGTCTTACTCTTCACATTGCCAACTCCGATCTAGCAGAAGTGAGTCTAAATAATGGCAAAAGACGCAGCTGCAAAACTTATCCAGGACTGTTTACTTTTATTCCCGCTCAGTGTTCTACAGAATGGTTGTGGGAGGAAAAAGTAGAGTTATTAGAAATCGATTTATCACCCTCTTTACTAGAGCAAACTGCGATCGCATCTTGCGATCGAGTCCCTCAACAGATTGAATTAATCGATCGCTTTGCCGTCCGCGATCCTTTTCTCGAACAACTCGCTTTTGCTCTCGGTGCTGAATTTAAAAGTAATGCTGCTTGCGATCGACTGTATTTGGAATCGCTGCAAACTGTATTGGTCACTCATCTACTACGAAATCATTGTTCGGTTTCGATGACTACTCCTTCACTGTCAGTTGGGTTATCAAAAAGAAAGCTAAATATAGTTGTTAATTATATTCATGACCATCTCAAGGTAAATATAAGTTTAGTTGAGCTATCAGAACTGATTCAACTCAGTCCCCATCATTTTAGAAAGCTTTTTCAAAAAAGTATGGGAATTTCTCCCCATAAATATCTATTGCAATGTCGTATTGAAAAGGCAAAGCAACTTTTGGCAGACGAGCAGTTAACCATTGCTGAAGTCGGGCAAATGGTTGGTTTTTTCGATCAAAGTCACTTCACTAATACTTTTCGTCGTTATACAAACTATACACCCCGTCAATATCGCCTTCGGATATAGAAAGTTCAGTTTAAAGCTTAAAGAACACCAGATTTTACAAATTTTCGCTCTAATTTCCAAGACTCTAAAGGTACTACTAATTTATGCTGAAGTTATAAATAAACACCTTTTTATTAATAGAGTTCGAGATAGTGAAAATAGTTGTTAGTGGAGCTACTGGTCAAGTAGGCAGTAAAATTGTCAGTCAACTAATAGATAGAAGTGACTGTGAACTGGTGCTTTTATCCAAACGCGGAATTGGACTAGAAGAGGCTTCGAGAAAAGGAGCAACTATCTATACTGGGGACATTAAAGAACCTGCTTTTTTACAACAAGCACTGGCTGAGGTAGATACTTTCTATCTAATGTTTCCCCCTCAAAACAATGTAGATGACGTTATCGGTCATTATCGAATAATTTTAGAAAATGCGATCGCTGCTATTAAACAGCACCATGTTTCGAGAGTGGTGTTGCAGTCTTCCTATGGTTCACATCGCGATCGCGGTACTGGTTCAATTGTCGGTACTTATCTGGCAGAGCAAGCTTTAAAGACTCTTGAGATTGACTTTACAGCTATTCGACCTAGTTATTTTATGGAGAATTTTCTTTGGTTTACCAATTCAATTCGAGAAAGTGATGCTATTTTTCTACCTGTTTCTGGTGAAGCATCGACTTGTTTTATTGCAACTCAAGATATTGCCAATGCAGCTACCGAAATTATTCTAGATACCCAATGGCATGGAAATCAGATAAAAGAACTTCACGGTCATTGCAATTTAACTTTTGATCGAATTGCAGAAATAATTGGCAAAGAACTAAATCGCCCAGTCAAGCATATTGAACTGAGCGATGAAGAAGCAATCTCTGCTTTCGTAGCTCCTCAAGTGGGGTTTAGTCATACCTACGCTAAAGCATTTATTGAAATACATCGAGCCATTGAAACTCAATGGTTAAAGCCTGAATTTGCTCATAGTCAAACGACAACTGAAGCAATGACTTTCGATCGCTTTGTTCGAGCTTTTCTTAAACCAGCAATCGCTAATACAAAATAATCAAGTTGCTCCACGATCGACCAATTTTAAATCATGTCATCAGCTAATACTTCGTCCCAACAGTCTCCAGAATTAGAACTAGAGTCAGAACAACAGCAGAAAAAAACTAACCAGACAAAAAGCAAAATCCCTGGATGGTTGCTGGCAATCTTACTTATAGGAGGAGTAAGTTTGTGGCAAGTGTTTGCAACTGGCTCTGTACCAACAGCAGAATTTAGCTCAGAAGCTCCACCGCCTAAATCCGTCAAGACTATAACTCTAACATCAGGTACGAGCAACAGACAAGTAAGACTGTTGGGGCAAGTAGAGGCAGGAGAAAGCGCGACGATTAGTCCGCAGCTAGACGGTACGGTACAGAGAGTTTTGGTCAGAGAAGGCGATCGCGTCACGGCTAGGTTGGCAGTAGCAGTTCTTGACGATGCCGATTCCAGATTAGCTTTAGCTGAGGCGCGAGCGAGATTGGCACAGGAAAAAAGCAATTTAGCCAGGTTGCAAATTGGTACTCGCCCCGAAATTATCGCCCAAAGAGAAGCAGAGTTAGATTCAGCTATAGCTAGAGAATTAGAAGCTCAAGATAACCTAGAACGGATATCGGGTTTGACTGAAGCAGGAGCATTATCTCAAAGAGCTTTAATTGAAGCAAGAGCCGAAGCCAATGTTGTCAGAAGCGAAAAATACCGCGTTGAGGCTCTCTTAGCCGAGGCACAGGCAGGAGCTACCCAAGAAGAAATCGATGCCCAGCAAGGTTTAGTAGCTGCTGCTAGTGCAGCCGTCGAACAAGCGCAGTTGAGGATGCAGCGCACAGAGATTAAAGCAGCATTTTCGGGAATAGTCCAGTCGCGGGAGGTCGATCCTGGTGATTATGTCGAAGTCAGCGATCCTGTTTTGACTATTATTAGCGATCGCTCTTTAGATATCTTTTTAGAATTACCAGAAAGCTTAAGCGGACAAGTGGCAGCAGGAATGCGCGTCACCCTCAACGCTAGAGCTTTACCTGACTGGCAGCAGTCAATAGAAATTACCGCCGTAGTACCAACAGCTAATACAGCCTCTCGCCGACAGCTAGTGAGAGTTAGTTCGGATAATCCACCGCCAAAATTGCTCCCAGGCATGGCAATTCAGGCAAATTTAGCCGTGCCGATTGAAAGTTTAGATACCTTTACCGTGCCTCGTGATGCGTTGACCAGACGGGGTAATGAGTGGTTGTTGTTTGTCGTCGATAACGACAGGGCGCAACAACTTGAAGTAGAAATAGTTGCAGATTTAGGACAAGAAGTCGTCATTGCCAATCCCCAACTACAAGAAGGACAAAGCGTTGTAGTTACAGGCGGAGATGGTTTAACAAATGATGCTGTGGTGCAGATGGTGAATAACGAGTAACGAGTAATAAGTAATAAATATTTTTAACTCGATCGGCAGTAAACAACTAACGACTAATCCCCATTCGGGGGCAAAGGCAACTAACAACTAACAACTGACCATTAAAAAAATGAGTTTAATTAGAACCGCCGTTCGATGGCGACACGGTACAGGAGTTTTATTTTGCCTGCTAGCACTTTTTGGCATCCTAGCATTATTCCACTTACCACTAGAATTACAGCCTGGAGGCGATCGCCCCGAAATTAGGATCACTACTCCCTATCTAGGTGCTTCGCCCGCAGAAGTAGAAGATTTGGTGACTCGTCCCATCGAAGAAAGACTCGAAGAGGTTCAGGGTATACAGGAAATTACTAGCACCAGTAATTCGGGCATTAGTAACATTAGCGTTGAATTTGAATGGGGTAGCGATATCGATCGCTCTCTTGTTGATGTTCTTAACAAGTTACAGCAAGTCGAAGCATTACCGACAGAAGCTGACGAGTCTGATGTAGAAGTAGTAAGCGGTAGCAGCGATGCGATGATGTGGGTCGTTTTAGTTCCCAAGGAGGGCTTTACTGCTGATGATTATCACTATCGGGATTTGGTTGACGATGTAATTGTTCCTCGCTTTCGTCAAGTGCAAGGTGTGGGACAGTTTTTAATATCGGGAGGTAGAGCCAGGGAAGTTGAAGTAATAGTCGATCCCAAAGCCCTAGCCAGCCGTAATCTGACCATTGGCGATCTAGCTGCTACCCTCCGCAACAATAACCGCGATATTCGGGGAGGTCCTTTAGTCTTGGGGCGAAGAGAATATCGAGTTAGAACTGTTAGTCGTATTCAAGAAGTGGAACAGCTAGAGAGGTTTGTACTGCGTCGGGATGAGTCGGGAACGGTCTATCTGGGTGATGTCGCAAAAGCCCGTATGGGACGAGCCATCCAAGATAGGGCATTAATTGCAGATAACAAACCTGCGGTAGCGACAGGAATTGTTCGACAGGTAGGGGGAAACGTACCCGAAATATCGGCAGGCATTAGAGAAGCATTAGTAGATTTAGAGGAAAGATTCGATCGCGAGGGAGAAGGTGTTACTTTTGAAATTGTCTATGATGAAAATGACTACATTGATGAGTCGATCGCTTTTGTCCGAGATAATTTAATTATTGGGGCGATTTTAGCAGCTTTAGTATTATTGCTGTTCCTGGGTTCGTTAAGAACGGTGGGGGTAATTGCGATCGCCATTCCCACTACTTTGATTACCGTCTTTATTGTCTTTTATACCTTAGGTCGCACCCTCAACGTTATCAGTTTAGCGGGCTTGGCTTTTGCTGTCGGGATGGTGGTAGATAACGCCATTGTAGTGTTAGAAAACGTCTTTACCCATATGCAGCAGGGCAAAACCCCCATGAAAGCCGCGATCGATGGGACGCAGGAAGTAGGTGGTGCGATGCTGGCTTCTACTTTAACTACCGTAGCCGTGTTTGCCCCGATCGTATTAGTTACTGGGGAAGCAGGACAACTATTTTTTGATATTGGCGTGGCACTTTCTGCTTCTGTATTATTTTCTCTCTTTGCAGCCTTAACCCTAATTCCTATGTTAGCGGGATTGCTTCTGAAGCGAACGGAGGCAGATGGAATGTTAGAAGGAGGAGAATATCGGGGTGGCAATTGGTTAGAATGTGCTGTTTATCAAACTTCTGTAGTATTTCGTCACTTTCAAGGAAAACTAGAGAGTTTTCTCTTAAAAACTGTCCGTTGGTCTTTAGGAAGAGGAAAATTAAAACGTCGTCTGCTCGTTCTAGCACTCCCCATAATCTTGTTATTCGTCAGTTTCCAACTACTACCTCCTGCCGATTACTTACCAGAGGGAAATCGTAACATGATTATCTGGCTAGCCGAACCCTTTCCAGGTACGAGTATTCCCGAAGGTATTGAACTTTCTCAAGCACCAAGAGATTTTATTAGCTCTCAACCAGAAATCATGCACACTGTTTCCGTACATCGTTCGAGCGATCAATTCATTGGCGGTTTTGTCAAATCTGAAGAGGCTACAGGTAATAATTTAGACGATCTTGTTGACCGTCTACAAAAAGCAGGGGGAAATTTTCCTGGCTATCGTTTCCTCGTACCCATACGCGCCTCTATTTTCGAGAATCCTGGCAAAGAATTTGAAGTACAAATAATTGGCGAAAACTTAGAAGAAATAGATGCACTACAACAACTTAACCAACAAATAAGTGAATTATCAGGAATTGAAAATGTTCGTTCCAATTTTGTCACGGGTGCGCCAGAATTACAGGTAATCCCCAACCGCGAACGTTTAGCAGAAGTCGGATTATCCGAAGGTGAAGTAGGTGAAATGGTACAGGCTGCCTTGGGTGGTTTACGCGCCTCGGAATTTGTCGATGGTAAACGAGAACTAGATGTCTCCGTCGAATTGAGAGATACTTTTGTAGAAACCCCCGAACAACTGCGCCAACTAGCTATCTATAACGGTAATGGTCAAAGAGTTCAGCTAGGAGATGTGGCACAAGTATTAGAAACTACAGGTGCAGATGCTATTAATCACGTCGATCTAGAGCGTTCTATTACTTTGACTGCTGGTGTATCTAGAGAAGCTCCTTTAGGGGCATTAATCGATCGCGTCGAACGAGAAATCCTCGAACCTTTACGTCAAGAATTACCTCCTGGCGTTCGAGTTGAGTTAGCAGGATCGGCAGACGTTTTAGCCGAAACCCTATTCCAGTTAGGTTCTACTTTCTTACTTTCTCTAGTAATTACCTATCTACTATTAGTTGCTTTATATCGTTCCTTTATTTACCCGCTGTTAATTATGGCAACAGTACCGATGGGAATGACTGGCGCATTATTATCTCTAGTAATTGCCAACGCTATTCCTGGTCTGGTTATTCCTCTGGATATGATTACAGGGTTGGGTTTTGTAATTCTCACAGGGGTAGTAGTCAACAACGCCATTCTACTGGTCGATCACACCTTACAACTTCAAGACGAAGGCATGGAATACGATGCCTCTTTATATCATGCTGTTAGCGATCGCTTGCGACCCATCTTTATGTCAGCGGGAACTAGCGTACTCGGGATGTTACCCCTAGCAGTACTTCCAGGGAAAGGCGCAGAACTCTATCAGGGTTTGGGTATCGCTCTTACAGGTGGTTTAGCTCTCTCTACCTTTTTAACTCCCACCGTAATTCCCGCTTTGATGGGTTTGTTGCAAGATTTTCAGCCCGAAAGGAGTAAGAAAGTCAGAGATTACTCCGCGCACCAAGCAAAGCTTGGAAAGTCTTCGAAAACGACAACATGAGCCTAACTGCTCTGCAAACGACGGAGCCTGCTCTGACCGATGGTAAAAAATTACAAAAATCAAACTTGAGTTTTCGTACAAAAAATCATTTGTTTATACATAGCATAAAATCATGAATCACAAAATCACAAAAATAGCAATTACCGCATTGACTGGGCTTTTGGCAACGACGGCAGCGATCGCCAAAACAGATTTGCAATGGATGGATGTATCGCCCCTCCCCGCAGAAAGACAAGAAATTTATGCCGATGTCAAAAACGACAAAATATACACACTTGGCGGTATGTCAGAAGGCGCGCAAAATGTCTCAGATAACTTTCTAGAATATGATGCGACTAAAGACGTATGGACTGAGCTAAGTCCTCTGCCAAAGGCACGACATCACGTTACTGTCTCTATTGTTGAAGACGAACTTTATGGAATCGGTGGATTTGCGGGAGGATTTCCTAACTGGGAAGCTCAAAGCAACGTATTTGTTTACGACTTTAACGCTGAGGAATGGGCTGAAAGTACGCCTTTGCCAGAACCGCGTGGCGAACATACGGCTGTGGTCATTGATGGGAAAATTTATGTGGCTGGTGGTCGCTTTAAAAGAACGCCTGATTCGGCAAACTTCAACGACCATTTTGATACTGCTAGCTTGTTAGTGTTTGACCCTATCGCTGAAGAATGGTCATCTGCTCCCGATCTGCCTACTGCTCGAAATAGCCACGCTGCTGCGGTTATTGACGGAAAAATGTACGTCGTTGGCGGGCGACAGTTTACAGAACAGGAAAATGGCGAGTATGCAAACGTTAATGTATCAACCCTTGAGGTCTACAATCCAGAAGCAGAAAGTTGGAAAACTCTCGCCCCACTCCCTCAGCCCGCAGGGGGGATAACTGCTGCGGTTTTAGACGGGAGGCTTTACGTCTTCGGTGGTGAACAATGGGTTCCAAAGCAAACGGTTATTGCTGAAGCATGGGTTTACGATCCAGCATTAGACCAGTGGGCTGCGGTACCCGACATGCCAACTCCACGTCATGGAATAGCAGCGGGAGCGATTGATAACCAAATTTATATATTTGGTGGAGCAACAGAAACTGGAGCTGGGGCTGTTAGTACAAATGAGACTCTCTTGGTACCCCGATAGGACTGTCTCTGTTCACTACCAGAGTCTCTAAATAACTGTAGTAGGGTCACTTTCTCCAAAAATTGTCGTCTCATCTGGGGTAAGAGTTACAGTATTTTCAGATGGAAAAGGAATAACGCCTGGTGATGGAGCAAGCGTTATAGTTAATGAGTCTAACACCTCAGAAAGTCCTAGATTTGAATCCGTTAGCAAGGCATTATTCAAATTGTTATTTACGACTTCGATTGAGTCATTAGGATTAGAATAATTTGTCAAATAATCTTCAACGAAATCACTAAGGGGGATAACATCTTTGAAGCCACTAGGGTCAATTCCATCGACGTAATCTAATTCGATACTGACATCACTAACACTAGCACTAACAATAGGGGATGTAACATTTTCTAACTCAAATGAAACCACATCATTAATTTCACCACTGTCTGTTTGGGTAGTGGTGCTATCGAATTCAAAGGGAATAATTTTCGGTTCTACATCCAGATTGATGCTGATTGAATCCAATACTCCAGAAAGCCCTAGTTCGCTATTATTGAGTAATGCTTCGGTAAGGTCGCGATTGAGAACTTCATAAAAGCCTGGTTCTACTGAAAAATTGCCTAAGAACTCTCCAATGTAATTATTCGCTTCCACTGAATAATTTGCTATGAAATCTTCAATAAATTCACTTACAGGAACTACATCTCTAAAGTCACTAGAATCTGTTCCCTCAGCATAATTCAATTGGACACTGACATCAGTAACATTAGCACCATCAATCGGGGATGCAACGTCTTCTAACTGAAACGTGACCACATCGTTAATTTCACCATTGTCTGTTTGGGTAGTAGTAGTTTCGTATTCAAAAGGAATTAGGTTTGGTGCTATATCCAAATTAACGCTGATTGAATCCAATACTCCAGAAAGCCCTATTTCGCTGTTGCTAAGCAATGCTTCGGTCAGATCGCGATTGATAGTTTCATAAAATACAAGCGATTCTACTGAATAATCTGCGAAAAAATCTTCGATGAAACTACCGATAGGGATAACATCTTGAAAGGCACTAGGATCTATGCCATCAGCAAAATCCAAATCGACACTGATATCAGCAACTATTCCACCGTAAATTTGAGATTTGACGTTTGCCACCTCAAATGAAACCACATCATTAATTTCACCACTGTCTGTTTGGGTAAAAGTACTGTCGAATTCAAAGGGAATAATTTTTGGTTCTACATCCAAATTGACGCTGATTGAATCCAAGTCTTCAGAAAGCCCTAGTTCGCTATCATTGAGTAACGCTTCGGTGAGGTCACGATTGAGAACTTCATATAAGCCTGCTTCTACTGGATAATTTGCCAAGAAATCTTCAATGTAGTTACCGATAGGGGCGACATCTTTGACGGCATTAGAATTGATTCCATCAGCATAATCCAAATCAACACTGACATCGGCAACTATCCCGCCGTCAATGGGAGATGTGACATCTTGTAAATTAAATGAAGTTGAAATACCACCTTGACCTGTAAGTGTATCGTCGCCTACGCCCCCGTCAATTAAATCGTCACCATCATTGCCGAAAATCAGGTCATTATCGTTAAGGAATTCTTCGTTAGAAGCCATGACAAAAACTTTCCCTTGCTCTTGAATAATGTTCTAACTTTTGACTATAGCGAACTTGAAGTAGAATAAATAGGGGAAAAACTCAGGTGTCTTTATAGAATTGAATATTAGTTACCGATATTTTGCCTCAAATTACACTTATGAGTTGTGTAATCTCTGTTTATTTTAGTTATTGTGTTAGATGCGATCGCACAACTAAATAATGTAGCTGGTGGTCACGCTAGAGCTTACTATGAATTTGCGCCTCGTTCTGTATTTGCCAGGCTTACTCCAAAACTAGTAGCAGGTTACAAGACTTATGGTTTTGATGATGAGGGGAATTTTGCCGAATTAAATCGGATCGCGAAAAGAGACTCAGAAGATGGTAGTGTAATAAAAGAGTGTAAAAAGCTAAATTTCTCTACCAAATTCATACTTGTTAATGTATAGTCCAATAACCAGATCGTGCATTGGAACTATCTTCGAGAAGCAAATATAGCAATTCTCATAGTCATGAGGCACAATAGCAGCAGTGACAAAACCAATTACGAATATTATTTTTTGTTACTTTTAACATAGAATCAGTTATCGCATTAATTAAATCTTTATAGGTTCTTGCCTTAACTTTTCTCAAAATTGCTTTAACTTTTGACCAGAAATTTTCAATCGGAGAAAATTCTGGAGAATAAGGATATAGATAAATTAGTTTAGCTCCTGCTTCTTCGATTAATACTCTAATATTATCTCCGAGATGAATTTTGGCATTATCCAGAACTACACAAGCATTTTTCCATAGTTTAGGAACTAACTGATTGGCAATGAAAGCTTCAAATGTAATTCCATCTACTGCTCCATAAATATTACTAGATGCTAGTACTTCATTTAATGATAAGGCTGTTAGCATTGAAACATTTTTGCCTCTTTTGAGTGGCTTTTTCCCTCTTGCTCGGTTGCCTTTTAAGGCTCTAGCATATCTCCTAACCATTGCCAGATTAACTCCTGATTCATCAATAAAAATTAAGTCCTTTGCCAGAATATTTCGTACTTTTTGCCAATACTCAAATCGCTTTTTCTGAACTCTTTCGCTTTCTTTTTCGGCTGCGTGAAGAGTTTTTTTTTACACTATAATTTAATTGAAGAGTTATCCTTCCCATTGTTGAGCGACTAACGCGAATTCCTGTTTTCTCCTGAAGTAAGTCACATAATTCAACTAGGGTCGCATCATTATTACTTTCAATTATTTCGATTAAAGCAATTAATTGTTCTCCCTGAAGTTTAGTTGGAGGACTTCCTCCTTGAATTTTGGGACTAATATCCTTTGTTTCCTGATATTGTTTAAGTAGTTTTTGAATAAAACTTTTGGCGACTTGAAAACGTTGGGCTAGTTTTCTAATTGAAATATCTTCTGTTTCGTAAACCTCGATTATTTGGGAACATCCCATTTTGGCAAAAATAGGGGTATAAATTCGCGAGTATTGCTCGCGAATAATGACCGTTTTTAAATATCTTCTTGTTCCCCATCAAAAGACACATCTATTAAACTGCTCTTTAAGGAATCAATTGTTTTTTGTAGCTCGGAAACTATGCTTCTTCTAACCACTGCCATGACTGAATCAATATGCTCTTCACTTCCAGCTTTGCCCAAATGCTTGTATTTACTCAAAGATTGAGCTGGAGGGGTCTTGGTAAAGGTTGGTTTATCCGCTTGCAGTTTGTAGTACCAATAGACTTTTTTGGGCTGTTTAACTTGGTAACGTGCCAGGGCAAACGCATCTTAAATTGAGCGAAAACAGATAATTGAAGAAAGAAAGGATAAAAGTCAAAAAAGAAGAGTAGTAGTATGAAGTGCTTCTTTTTAACGACGCGATCCCGAGTAAAAACATGATAAATTCAGTAAAATTAACAATTAATTGAAGACAGAATTAGTTCTTAGAATTGATGATATGATGACCCAATTATCAAACTTAATTTTGGCTATCTTTAGTCATGAAACTAAGACCAAAAACTACAATAGAAGAACATTTTTCATCTATCAAAGCTCCGAGATTAGATAGAACTAAGCTACATCAGTTGATTGATATTATTACTATTACTCTTTGTGCAGTAATTAGTGTCGCAGAAACCT
>NZ_LR213975.1 GCF_900659865.1 Hyella patelloides LEGE 07179 | reverse complement strand
CTTCACTAACTGTATGAACTCTTTCGTGTAAACTTGTTCCTTGTATAGTGTAATGATTATCAATAAAATCTCCCGCACAAAACATTCGACCGCAGCGATGGGGACAGTAAGCGTAGTGATTGAGTGCTGCTATGGGTATTGATTCAGTATATTTTTGATTCACGATTGATATCACTTATGATTTAGATTTTTCAAAATATGGTGGTGTAGATCGAGTCCCCAATTTTGGGGGTTTGGGGGTTAAATTCACCCATACAATCACATTATGGATAAAACTACTAATCTAATTCGCGGGACAACACCAGAAATTAAGCTTCGGGCGAAACAGCTACGAAACAATATGACACCAGCAGAAAAAGTTCTCTGGGAAGCATTAAGAAAAAAGCCGTTAAATGGCTTGAAGTTTCGTCGCCAACATCCCGTAGGAAGATTTATTCTTGATTTTTATTGTGCGCAATATAAATTAGTTGTAGAAATAGATGGGGAAATTCATCTAACACAACAGGAATATGACGCAGCAAGGACAAAACATTTGAATAGCTATGGCTATAAAGTGATTCGTTTTAGTAATAATGAAGTCTTTCATAATTTGGACTCAGTGTTAGAGAGAATTTGGCAAACTACTTTAGATTCGACTCTATAGTCTTTAATTCTGGGTTTTTCGCCCCCCTACCCCCCAATCCTGGGGGAATAGGAGAAAATTGGTTGTTGAAAGTCCCCCAAGTTTGGGGGATTTAGGGGGTTATGCTTACAATCTCCTTACCATTCCCATACCCATAGTGGTCTTTTTGCCCATGCCACAATAAAGAGCATAATCAGCTAGGGTGTTAAGATACTTGATTTGTTGGGAATCGATATTCCCAAAAGCCTGATAGCTAATATCACCAACACAACCAATGAGTTTACTTTTGCTATAGTCGCTAATTACTTCGGTGCGAATGTTGAAATAACTGGGGAACAAAGATTCTAACGCTAATTCTGTTTCGGTAATTTCGATGTTGCTATATTTATTCCAACGCTTGCGGAGGCTTCTAAAAATACTTTCGGGAGTGGGTAAGGAATTATTGTATTTTCCCTTACCAAAAGTAGTGGGGGTAGCAAAGGAAAAGGTAAATTTGTTATTAATGTCTGAAGCTTCTTGATAAAGGCGATCGTAGGGTATCGCATTAGCCCAAGGTTGATTGGGTTGGGATGTACCCAAGATACTAGCAATCTTTAAATCGGCACTTCCTAAATGCCAAGGTTTTTCGGGGTTTATATTTAGCCATAGTTGAGTTAGTTTCCCAAAGAGACTTTCATCTAAAAGAGATATGCGCCACCAGCAGGGAGTATTGGCGGGTATCGGTTTTTTATGTTGATACTGTATTTTATCCCCCCTAAATCCCCCCTTAGAAAAGGGGGACTTTTCAAGATTACTATCCCCTGTAACCTTTCCCCTGTAACCTCTTACCTGCAAAGGAGAAATGGTAAAAGCTTTATTTGTTTTTTGTTCGTGTAGGTATTTGCCTAATTCGCGATCGCAGTGGCTGACTATATTGAGGAATAAGGCGTGGAGATGTTTGCCTTGGGAATAACCTGGAAATATAGGAGATAGTGGAAGTAAGTTTAAGACAAGACTATAGGGCATAGTGATTTAGTTTTTAGAATCAGTTAATGGTTTAACGTAGTGAATAATTGCTTTATGTTCTCCAGTTTGATAAAGCAAGCGATTTTCTGTTTCTTTGGAAGATATAGCTATAAAGACTCCAGGAAGATCGACAAATCCTAATTCTCGATTGTATGGATATTCTTTTTTATTCTCTTCTCCAAAAAAAGCACCCGATTCTGAATTATTTATTTTGACCAAAATATTTTTTTGATAAGCTAAACCCCAGGATAAATCTTTCGTTTTCCACTGATAAGTTTCAATGTCATAATATCTTTCATAGACATCAATCCCAGCATATAAATTGCTCTTATCAGATTTAATGATTAAGCGATCGATACCAACAGTAATTTTAGGCATTTTATTGAGATTTTCTCCACAAGTTCCATCGTCATAAACTAAAGTGACTGATGGTGTCCAGCTTCTTGTCGGAATTAAGCCTTTTCTATGAATAGGTTCGCAAGTTAAATCTGCACTATAAACATAATCGTGGAGCATAGAAAAGAGTTCTACTGCGCGATAATCGTCTATATGTTGTTGACGATAAATACAGTCTAAAATGCGATCGGTTTCAAATGTAGTTAATTTTTTTAATGCTTGTTGATATTTATCCCACCCCAATTCATCGAGAGTATTGATATATGCTGAAATGCGATCGCCAACTACAATAACTTTTGCATCTTTAACTTTGCCATTTCTGTTGCACCTTCCTACTCTTTGAATCAGATTTTCTGGCGGACAGATTTGAGAAATTAGTGTTTCGCTATTAAGATCGCAACCAACCTCGATCGCGCTCGTAGTAATTAGAATATATTTTTTGTTTTGACTATCTCGCTCTTTTAGTTTTTGGTATATTTCAGGTCTAAGTTGTTCCGCTATGCGACCATGATAGAGAAACAAGTAGTTATCTTCAATCTTTGTATCTAAATTTAATTGCTCTTTAACATTTTGATAAATAGCAGCAGCATCTTGTACTGTTTCAACTACGGCTATTATTTTTATATTAGGTTTAGCTTGCCATTGTTCTAAAATGATTTTGGTAAAATTCGTTTGAAATTCTTTGGGATTCTCTTGATCTCTTGTAATGTCGCTTATCCATTTGAAACTTCTATGATGTTGGGATAAATTTAACTTAGCTGCATTTTCAGGATTGTCTACATAGTCAATAATATCGTCTGCTAAATAATCGAATTGTTCGACTATTTCTTTTGGCATTGTTGCTGTCATTAAAACAAGCGATCGCCCTACTTCATAAAGACTATCAATTAGACTTTTAAAGTTAGTAAAAGCTAAATTTTCATAACTATGTGCTTCATCAAAACAAATTAAAGTTTCTCTATTATCAATTTTGCCATTTATTCTTAGAGAAAAGACAAAGTTTTTATTTGGTTCTCCAAAAGAGAAATAACGATATAAAAATTTATCCAGAGTAGTTAGAATTATGTCCCCTTTATATAAATGTCGTCTGGGATTACTAACTCTTGACTTTTCTTTATTTCCATTTATATAAACATATCGTTTCATTTCCGAACCAGTATCAATTACTAGAGAAAATTCTCTTTGTGGATATAGTTGAGAAAATCGCTTTAGATATTTTTCAATTCTTTGCTGGTGGTCTTGTAGTAAACTTTTAGCTGGCAATGGTGATATTAAACGTAAATTTTTGACTAAAGCAGGAAATAATATCGCCTCTAATTTGCCTTTTCCCGTCGGTGCTTTTACTATACAAGCTGGATGTTCTTCATTAGTAATTTTATTAAAGACTTCCTCTTGCATTGAATTAGGAATAAATATTTTTTCACTAGAGGTTTTATCGTCAATTGGTTCGGTTAATTTACGATACCAATATTTACAGTCTTTATTTTGAATATCTATATTTTCTTGTTGTGATGGATATGGTTTGATAATTGCCTGTTTTGTACTAATTTTTGGATTAACATCTAAATCTTTCCACCATTTTTTAATTAAACTATCTAATTTTTTTCCTAAAGCCTGATATTTTTCATCGTTGTAGAGTTTATGTAAATTATTTTTTTCTTTTTCTAATAAGTTGGAAAGACACCAAGACCAATAATTAAATTTTAACTTTATTTCTGGTTCTTCAAAAGGATAGGGATCGAGATAATAAATATTTATCTCTTTATTTCGATTACCTTCATCTTGCTTTAAAGAATATTCCATAAATGTGCGCTCGTCACCATGTTGTTCGTCGCCACAGACGTAACAGGCTAATTCTGCTTCTATTTGATCGCACATTTCTAAAATATAAAGTTCTTTTGCATAAGCTAATGGTTCTTTTTCTAAAATATTTTCATATTCGGGATTTTTCTTGAGGTGATAAATATCTTCTGTAAGTTCTCTCACGGAATATTTATGATGTCCTATAGCTAAAGTTTCAACCCAAGATTGTTGATATTCTGAATTATTTTCTTCTGCAAGTTTGCGATATTTAATATCTTTTGCTGAAAATCTATGTCCTGAAAAAGAATAAATATATTTTTGAAATTTACCTTTTTTATTAGTGTTAGCTAGAAGTTTAAATGTTTGAGGTTTTGCCATATCATGCAACTCTATACCTCTAATAATTCTCGATCGCGATTCCTCATCTTCTAAATCCCAAAGTTTAGCTAGGCGTTTCACATTTCCCACATGATTACCTAAAGGTTGAAAGCGAATCTCATCGGGAATAATTTTTGATTTATCCCCAGGAAAAAAAACACGACCAAAATTAAACAAGCGTTTTCTATAATTCGATTTAGACATTAACTTCACCTTGTATGAGATTAACTAGAGACGTGGGGATATTTATTTCGCCGTTGGTGTAATATTCGAGGGTTGCTACTGAATCCGATTGAGGAGGATAATAACCAGTAACAAAAGGAATAAAGCCATCGATCGCACTACTATGATTACTAAAGCTATCTGTATTAGTCTGACTCGAAGACCATTGATAGCGATAGAGATTGTAGATATCGCAACCGTTAATAAATTCTCCGCTTTGTAACAATGCTTCCATCGGTACAATAGTTGATGGCTTTGCGCTGATAGTTTCTCTTTTTAATTCAATAGGTGCAGATACTTTTTCGACTACTGCAAATCCTTCCTTACCTAATTTGCACCCCATACCTTTTATGTGTGAAAATTTCTCTAAATCGGATTTTGATTCGCTAACCACATATCCGATTAATTTCTCGGCAATTAAATACTCCCAGGTATGTAATTGAAAGTTAGCTTTATCCTTTTCTACATACAATCTGGAAAAAACATCGTGATTAAAAGACCTCATTCCCTTACGATAGGTACGATGTACCCCAGTGTAAGTATCGGTAACGGGATAAGCACCCAAAGAAACTATATTACTGGGTAAGGTATAGAAAGGCGGATTATCTTTATTGATAGTAGTTTCGGGAATGTCCAACCTCGCGATTAACATGGCTACCCGTCTCAAATATCCCGATAAGGTAGTTGGCGGTACAAAAGGATAAGTAGCAATATTGAGTATCGACCCAGGCAAAATCCGAAATGTCATCGCTGCGGTGGGTGTAAGATTAATTTGAAGACAGTACATTTATTTATGCTTGCAAAACTGTATCGACGAAATTTGTAGCGTATTCCTGTAATTTAGTTAAAGCAGAATCCCCTATCCAACGTTCAAAGTGATTTTCTTCAATATAATTATCGTCGCTATTATCAAAATTTCCCAAACGCTTGAAATCTGCAATAGCATATTGAGGATCGGTAATTGCAGGAGAAATAATCGGACGTTTCTTTTGGGGTACTAAATAACGGTCTAATACTAATAAAGGTACTTCATCAGATTCAGCAATACTAATTCCTTTAGGATTACCTGCACCAATACGAGGAAGAGAATCTAAAAAAGCATAAGCCACAGCAGCAAACTCATTATCTGTTAAACTAAGTGCATGATTATAGACTGGGTAAAGTATGCCTGGTTGATTGTATTGCCTTTTATATGGTTGTGGTGTTTCTTCATTTTGATTAACAATCATTGCAGGGTGCATAGCGCGTTGTTTTTTCACAGGACAAATATCCTGTACTGCCACACCTCCCCCATGAGTAACTCTACCAATTAAAGTCTTTTTACCAGGATCGAGTGCGCCATAAGTCGAACAAATCGGACATTCAGGACTAGCGCAAGTTTTAGGAATTCCACACTTTTGTTTATCCCCTAATAACTCCCCACTCTTTACAGGCGACCATAATAAACAACGTCTTTCAACACCTCTTCTTTTAGTAGGAGAAAGATAACACTTTTCTAATGCTTGACCATCTTTACCAAGCATTTTAATCTTTTCAACTAAGTTGACATTAACCTGTGTTTCGTGACCGAAATAAAGTTCTTGCGCTCCTTCTAAGATGACGTAAATATCGAAATGTAAGCGAGGATTTTTTGCATTAGTTTTAGGTAATCCAGTAGTCATTATTTATCTCCCTTTTTATTTAATTTACGGACAAGTTCTGGAAAGCGAGTATAAAGAGAAATCTTAAGATTGTAAGTGAGTTCGTTCCATCCTTGATCGTTACTATATTCAGGATCGTTTGCAAAATAAAAATAAACTTTTTCAACATCTCCTAAACTAAGAGTTATTGAAAGTTCTCCGTCTTTACTTTTTTCCTTAAGGTCAGCTATTTTTAACTCTTCTAATAGCAATTTTCTAGCTTGGTCATAAATAAAATGAGTATTTCTATTTCTTTTAAGTGTTGCCGTAATTTGAAATCTATTTTCATTACCCAAACAGGAATAATAGCAAAATTTTTGTAACTCATCGGAATTTTCGATAATTTTACTTATTTCTCTAGCGACCTCTTTTTTTAAATCTTCAGGGCTACTTTTTGTCTCTTTTTTACTTTCTCTTTCTTCCTGGTGTTTTTTGATTAGATATTCTGCATAATCAACAAAAGGATATGTAATACCAATTAATGCAGCTACATCTTGATATAATTTTGCTCGTTTACTATTTACACTCATATCTTGTTGTAATAACCTCCAATATTTGCGCCTAACTCTTTCCATTTCCAATGGATTACTTATTTTTGATACCCTAACTATTGTGTATTCTGCTAAGTAGGGTGAATCTTGTTCCACATATCTAACCGCATCTCCAAGTTTTAGGTTAATATCGCCACTAGCAATAATTTTTTGTCCATAAGCCTCCATTAGTCCTTTGAGTAAAATCAAATATCTACTAGATAATTCTTTAGATTGATTACCTTGTAAAATCAAATTAAATTTAAAATCTTCCAATACCTCCAAAGGAAATATCGAAGCAGTCTTAAGAAGTGCATATTGAATCTGTCCTAATTTTTGTGATGCTATGACACCATTGCTAGTTTTATCAGAAGTTAAAATTACATAACGCCCCGAACTAAGATGTAACTCTTTATTAGTTAACATTCTTAAATAGTCTTTTAACTTATCCTGAGATTCAGTATTATTACTTTTAGACTTAAGCTGTAAAATAATACTTTCATCAGTTACTTTCAGAGGTGAAGCAAAAGCCAAAATCGAACAACTAGAACAGATAAATGGTCTATCTTCACTATTAGATGATTGACGACGTTGAGATGGTCGCTCGAACATAAACCTTGCTACTTTCCACTTAGCATTTTTAGAATTTAATGCCACACCACAGGAATAACAAAAGTCTTTTCCATCATCACCTGCACTTCTCAATCCTTTTATGTGTGGCTGTTCGGTAAATAAAGGTTCGGGAATTGAATCGGTTAGCTTTTCTGATTCTATTAAGCGATACATTTCTAAAATACATTGAGTGAATATATCGCCACGAGTTGAATTAATTTGATCGGTTGCAGTTTTAGTAAAAGGTTTAGAGATAGCTTTAATAATTTGAAGTTGGCTATTATTTTCTAGATCGAGATTTACAAACTTAAAAGGATCGCCTTGAGACTGCTGTAATAAATTTTGTTTGTGTTTTACCGATTCTTCAGAAAATATTAGTTTTGATTTTAATTTATCTTTCTGCTTCTGTAATTGATTAATCTGTGATCTTTTAAGAGCATCTGATTTTAATTTATCTTCAATATTATTAATATCTTGAAATATTTTGCCATGTTCTTCTAGAATTTTATTTAATCCTTTTAAAAAATACTCATGATATTTTTTTGCTTCCTTAGCTTGCATCTCCTGTTTTGATTTAAAATCTTTCTCATATTTAGCTCGATCTTTTTTAATTTGTTTTATTTCTTTTGCCTCTAATTTTTCTTTTTCTAATCGCTCCTTAAGATTGTTTATTTGTTTATTTATATAATCAATACTTTTCTCTCTATCTAACTGACGTTTTTCTACTTGTTTAACTACAGCAAAATACCAAGCAGCCAAAACATTACTTTGTTCTTTAGTAATAATGGGAACTTCTACGGTACTAAATCCCCTTCCTGCTAAAGTAATGCTATTCAACATCTGAATTAAAGTATGCTTTAACCCAGGAAGTTTATATTTACTATTTCCATCAGTAGAAAAAGCAACCCCAGTTATAAACTCTTTCCACTCTTGAGTAAAATCTATTTTTTTAGTACCAGGAATAAAAATCTGTACGTGAAAATTACTTTCATTCAATACCACAACATGATGTACTTTCTGAAGATATTCTAAAAATCTATCTGCAATACTTTCATAAGATAATCTTGCTTGTAATTCTCCAGGTAAAGGAGACTTGTATAATATGCGTTTTTCTCCTATTTCTTCATTAGCATAAAAAACTTTATTACCACTTTCTTCTAGTTTGGGTAATTCTAGATTGTATGTCTTGCAAACTAAATTTGATTCTCTGATTAATTTACTATTACCTAATCCTTTAACTATCTCTTTTACGCCTGGTTGATTAGCTAACCATCTAATTATTTTTTCTCTCTCTTCTTGAAGAAAGACATTAGCTGCCAGTGCGCTCGCTAAAATTTTAATCTGAACGCTATTATTCATAATGTTTGTAATAAATAATTATTAGGAAAGGAAAGCAAGCCTAAAAAAATGCTTGCTTAAATTTTGTCAAAGTCTAAACTTTTCTTGAGCGATTCGAGAGCTTACGGTTTATTTAGCAAAAACAATTAATTTTTCTCAAATAACCCCAACTTACATTTACAATAAGAATAATATAACACTAAAAACCATTTTATAACTATAAAATTACAATGTCAAGTAAAAAGGAGACACTTACACTTTCACTTTCAGGAGGAACAAAAGCAAAATTAGAAGAAATAGCCCGCGAACTAGGTTTCTTTTGGGGAAAAAGTCCTTCCCCTTCCGCATTAGTAACGGCGATCGCAGCAAAAGAATTAGAAGTAGGAAAACCTTTTAAACTTGAAGAAAATCAAATAAAAGCCCTGAGAAAAGCGCTCGCTGTTTTAATAGATAATGGCGATATGCCAGAAGCCGAAACTATTGCACGCCATATACTTGATAAAGCTCAATTGGAATTTGCCATCAAAAAAGAACTAATCCAACTCACCAATAAACATTTGGACAAATGGCGTTTAGTAGTTGATAAATATATCGAACGTCAGCAACCATTCGAGCTAATTTACAAAAATAGCCAGGAACAAGAATTGCTTTTTACCGTGCATTTTGCTCAAATCGATCCGCATGAAAAGCGTTTATACTTAAACATTTGGTGCGAAGAAACTAAAGATATTGCCGAAAAAAACCAAAAATACTTCCCCTCACTCGTTCATAACCGTTGTCTGCGCTTGGATCGCATTCAAGGAATTATCCCCAAATCTGGAACGTGGCGTGTCGGCTTGGACTACATAGAAGTACACTTACAATTTACGGGTTGGATGGTAAAAGCCTATAAACCCAGAGAAGAAGATATTGGTGACGAAACCAATAATAAGATTAGAAAAATTACTCGTCGAGTTTTCAATCCCTTCTGGTTAATTAGAGAGATCAAAGGATATGGAGAATACTGCACTATAGTCAAACCTGATGGCTTGCGTAATTATTTTCGACAAGAATTAATTGAAATGTGCCAGCTATACAATATTGAGATTTAGTTCAACATTGGAGTAGTAATGAAGACACTAATATTATTCCCAAATCTTGTTATTTTTTAATTGTTAGTTTATCTTGCATATCACTGAACAAATAGCAGAAATTACAGCTTTATATTTGATTTTATTGATATAAAAAACCATTTCTGCCAGTCCTTTAGGTAGTCCTGTGACAACTGCTCAAATGTTAGAATTTGCAGCCAGACACAATATTGAACCGATTATCGAAACTTTTTCTTTCGACCAAATCAATGAAGCGATGGAAAAACTTCGTAGTGGTCAACCTAGATACCGTCTAGTGTTGAAACATTAGATTGGTTATCTGTCCATTTTCTATGGGGAATAAGGATTTTTGTTGATACTTAATTTTTATTCCTCCTGATGGTTATACTAAAATAAAAGAAGATAGTGACGATCGCTATAGAATTCGCGTGAGAAAATATAAAGTCATTTATACAATAGAAGATAATTGTAAGGCAAAGCACACCCCACCTTACTAACCATGGTTTTTAGGGGTTGTTTGCGCAATTCCTGTAAGATTATTCTTTAATTAATAGCATCGCTACTTGAATTTTTATGGTTTCTACTCAATCCGAATCGATCTTATTCCCTACCTTAGCTGAAGACCATCTTCAGAAACTCATTACTTGCGGTTTGATCGTAAAACTTAAACCAGGAGAAATACTTTTTCAAGAGGGAGAAAACGCGGATAGTTTTTATGTTGTCTTAGATGGTGAAATCAAAATTACTAAACAGCTAGGTGCTGAAGAATTGGTAATTACAATTCATCGTCGAGGGGAATTTACGGGAGATTTGAGTATGTTGACGGGAGGAATTTGTTCGGCAACTGCTAGCAGTATTAATACTTCCAGCGTCATTAAATTTGACGATTTTAAAGAGTTACTCAAAAATTGTCCAGACAGCATCGATTTATTTATTCCTGCGTTAGCAGAACGTTCTAAAGATTTGGAAATAAGATTACGTCAACAAGAAAAATTAGCAGCATTAGGCAAACTATCGGCAGGATTGGCTCATGAATTAAACAATCCCGCAGCAGCAGGAAGAAGAGCAGCTAAACAGCTTAATAGTGCAATCAGCAATCTACAATTCCAAATGCTCAATCTACGAGGTAAACATTTTTCTGCGGAACATCGCCAATTGTTAAAACAGTTACAAGCACAAGCTCTAATTAATATTAATAAAGGACTGCAATTATCCCCTCTAGAACAAAGCGATCGAGAAGATATTTTAATTGATTGGTTAGAAGAAAAAGGAGTTAATAATAGTTGGGAAGTCGCTCCTACTTTAGTGAGTGGTGGTATCGATAAATCTTGCTTAGAAAATCTTACCCAATCAATGGAAGGTGATATTTTAAGTGAGGCTTTATTATGGTTAGAAGCTACTTTAAATATGAATGGTTTAGTTGGAGAAGTAGAACAAAGTACTTCACGAATTTCTGATTTAGTATCAGCAATTAAAAACTATTCTTATATGGATCGCGCTCTTTTGCAAGAAGTAGATTTACACGAAGGAATTGATAATACCCTCAAGATATTGCATCATAAGCTCAAATATGGAGTAAAAGTTAATCAAGAATACAGTGCTAATGTTCCTAAAATTTCTGCCTATGGTAGTAAACTAAACCAAGTCTGGACTAATCTGATAGATAATGCGATCGATGCTATGGATGGTAAAGGAGAGTTGACGGGAGGAAATGCCGACGGTCAGTCGGCATATTCCACTCCCGTGTTGACTATTCGTACCAGTTTAGAAAATAACTGTGTTCTGGTGGAAATTATTGATAATGGTTCGGGGATTCCTTCAGAAATTCAGCCCCGTATTTTTGAACCCTTTTATACCAGCAAAGAAGTGGGCAAAGGAACAGGTTTGGGTTTAGATATTTCTCGGCGTATCATAGTGCAAGAACATAAGGGAAATATTCGTTTTAAATCTGCTCCAGGATGTACTAATTTTCAGGTTCGTTTACCCATTAATTAATCACAATACTAATACAGTAATCTTATTTGATTTGTGAAATTGTTAGACTAATTGTCATGGATTTTTATTCGTTCGTTATTTGTTATACCATTTCTCAATAGTAGTTAAAGAGATAGTATATTTTTCTAAATCATAAAAAAGCTTAAAAGCCTTATCATTACTACTCCTTATGAGTTCTACTCCTTAACCCTAAACTAAGTCTCTGATTATTTTGGAGAATTGGTATAACTCCGCAGCGATGCTTTCTTGCTTTTATAGATGGTACTTGTCCAAATTAACCACAATAGGCGTTGGTGGGAGTTGCTGAATATAGTTGAAGGATCGGCATTCGAGAGTATTTAAAGATATTTTAGCATCAGCGATCGCAAAGTGAGTAATTGTCATCAGTAGATGGTAATCCAATTCGCCAGTATTATTGATGCTCGCTCATCTTCCATAGGATATTATCCTACAAATAAACTGAAATAGATAAACTGTTTGTATTGCTGACCGTTTTTTTTACAGTTCTCAACTATGCTCGAATTGTGGACAGAAAATAAGGATAAACTGCCACTTTCGATAAATTGCAGATATTCTGTATTGTTGGTGTGCAAATGAAGATGGAGAACTTCTACGATGGA
>NZ_LR213974.1 GCF_900659865.1 Hyella patelloides LEGE 07179 | reverse complement strand
TAAAGCTGATAAAGATACTAATAATGAGCGTTTCATAATTGTTTTTCCTTTTTGGTGATTCGATTAATCTTTTCGATTTCCTGTTATTAATAGAATCGCTGACCCTAATGAGAAGGTTCTGACAGTAGTCTAAGAGTCGGTTAAGAGAAAAGGTGAATTTCCCTGAGTCCAATCTGAGAAAGCAATGAGACTGCTAAAATTACTATCGAAGATTGCAAGTAGAACAAGTATTCTTGGGATGTTATGTGGCAAGATATCAAGCCAGGGATCGGAAACATTGTTATTAGTATTATCCTCTTAAAGCAACCGAGGCAATTTTTCCCAAAACCAATAAAGCGAATGAATATTCCCGTTTTCAACATCTAGGAAAAGCTGGAAGTGAAGCACATATAGATGGAGTTTTAGCCGTTGTTAGAAGGAATCAAATTGAGGAGTTGACTAGAGCTATTGAATCTCTAAAAGAAAAGTGGTTAGACTTGTATCGTGATGAAGATCGAGTTGGTCATCGGGTTGAGTAAATCATTTACTGTAGGAATTCAGTTATTTATTTCTCGATGAAAATGGGGACTTGTAAGATAGGATTAGTAAGGAATTAAATCGTTCTTTAACAGTAATATAATATAAGCATAACCTTTTTTCGATAATATGAATCATAATTTACGGGTTAATGGTAAAGTTCATATTTATTTTCAGTACATTAAAGATTAATTAATATGGTTAACGATACGGTAACTGCAAACCAAACTGAGACAGTTCTTAGAGCCGAGAATGTTAGTGTTTATTACGGTGACTTTTTGGCTTTAAAAGGAATTTATATTGATATTCCTAAAAATAATGTAACCGCCTTTATTGGGCCTTCTGGATGTGGCAAAAGTACTTTGCTACGTTGCTACAATCGTCTTAACGATTTGATTCCTATTTTTCGCCTCGAAGGATTAATCTCTTACCACGACTGTAACTTATATGGTAAGGAGATCGATCCCGTTCAGGTGCGTCGTCGTATTGGGATGGTGTTCCAAAGACCAAATCCTTTCCCGAAAACAATATATGACAACATTGCTTTTGGCGCAAAAATCAACGGGTACAAAGGCGATATGGACGAATTAGTAGAACGCTCTCTCAGACAAGCTGCCCTTTGGGATGAGGTAAAAGATAAGCTTCAACAAAGTGGTTTAGCTATCTCTGGAGGACAGCAACAAAGACTATGTATTGCTCGTGCTGTGGCTCTACAACCAGACGTTGTTTTGATGGATGAACCTTGTTCGGCATTAGACCCCATCTCTACTCTTAAAGTAGAAGAACTAATTCACGAACTGAAAAAACAATATACTATCGTAATTGTTACCCATAATATGCAGCAAGCATCTAGGGTTGCCGATTATACTGCTTTCTTTAATGTGATACCTACCGATGAAGGTAATCGCCAAGGCTATTTAGTAGAATACAATCGCACTGAAAATATCTTCCAAAACCCCCAAGAAAAAGCCACTATGGAATACGTTAGTGGTCGTTTTGGTTAATCGAAAAGATCTAGTATGAAGATCGGGTACGTGCCAATTCTTGATAGGATAAGTTGAACCTGGGATCGTATTAAAGTAAATTTATGTTTTTTAAAAATTTCCTATCTCGTATATTCGCTTTGGCTTTAGTACTTGTTATTGGCTTGATGGGTTGTAGCTCTGGTCCTGCTGGATTGACTGGTAACTATAGCGAAGATACAGCAGCCGTTTTAAGTAATTTAAAAACTGCCATTGAATTACCGAAAGATGCACCCAATCAAAAAGAGGTAGTTACCCTAGCTCGTCAACAAATTAGTGATTACGCATCTCGCTATCGTCGTAATTCTAAGACTGCTGGATTACGCTCTTTTACCACCATGCAAACTGCTTTAAATGCTTTAGCTGGTTACTATAGCTCTTATGGAGTTCGTCCCCTACCAGATAAGTTAAAAAACCGTTTACAAGAAGAGTTTAAACAAGTAGAAATTGCGCTAAAAAGAGGAGTGTAAATCAGTAAATCAGTTAGAAATTCATAACTAAACTCGTTACTGACACGGTTCTTCTCAACTAAAAAACTGAAACAGTAATCTATCCCTTCTCAGCGATCGCGTAGTTCTTTTCTCCGCGTTTTTGGGGAGGGTTTTTTAATGACAAATAGGTTAGAAATGAATAGATCAGGATTAATACTACCGCTAAACCAACAATTTATTTGTATATTCTGAAACCTCTAAGGATATTTTTGGAGATTGAAAACGGTCAAAATTATGCCCAAATTACGTCAACATGGCAGTGGAAAACGCCGAGGGTTAGTGAGCATTTTCTCCCGTCATTGCTTTTCTATTTTAGTAGCTAGTTCTCTGGCTGTTACTAGCTTTCTAATTCCTGGGCAACATTATCAATTTGCGAATGCTGCGACTAATGCCTATTGCCAATTGAATGATAATCAAGTTACGCAAAAAGAACAACTCCTCCAATTGTCTTTAGAAGGAAACTCTCAAGCCAGACAAGAATATCAGTCTCTGATTGCCGAACACGCTACCATAATGCAGCAATGTCGTCAGCAGAATTGGCCTCAAGAGCAAGCAATTTGGTTACGTCTCTATCCTTGTGATGTCAGTCCTGGTTCAATTGACTATGTTTTAGATCGTGTTGTTAATCAAGGATACAATCGAGTTCATTTAGAAGTATTTTACGATAGTCAAGTACTATTACCTCCAGCAGATAACCCTACCCCTTGGTCTGCTATAGTGCGATCGCCAGGCGGAGATAATGTAGATCTACTCAAACAGACTATTAAAAAAGGTCATCAAAGAGGCTTAAAAGTCTATGCTTGGTTGTTCACAATGAATTTTGGTTACAGCTATGCTCAACGCCAAGACAGGCAAGAGGCTTTGGCTCGTAATGGTGAAGGGGAAAATAGTTTAACCTTTGTTAGCGATCGCTCTCAAGCCTTTATCGATCCTTATAATCGCCAGGTACAAGAAGACTACCATCGCTTGGTAAATGCTGTTTTAAAGCGTAAACCAGATGGTATTCTCTTTGACTATATTCGCTACCCTAGAGGATCGGGAAACCAATCATTAGTTAACAATGTTAAAGACCTTTGGATTTATAGTCCTGCATCCTTACAAACTCTCTATAATCGTGGCACTAACGAGAAAGGAAGAGCTTTAATCAAAAAATATGTCAATCAAGGCAATATTACCCTCAAAGATATTAAAGACGTAGATCTTAACTATCCCGAAGAAGGTGAACCCAGTTGGCAAGGTCGTCCTACGAGTAGTTTAAAAGCAAAAGCCAGTCTTCGCGATCGTCATTTACGGTTAAAATCCGAACTCTGGTTTTTTACTGTAGCTCATGCTGCCCAAGGAGTAATTGATTTTCTTTCTTTTGCTGCTGCTCCTGCTCAACAACAAAATATACCTGCTGGGGGGGTATTTTTTCCCGATGCTAACCGTTTAGTGGGAAATGCTGGTTTTGACTCTCGTTTGCAAGCCTGGGATAAGTTTCCTGGCTCTTTAGAATGGCATCCGATGGCGTATTCTGTCTGTGACGGTACAGATTGTATTGTGAAAGAAATTGAAAAAGTAATCGATAATGCTCCTCAAGGGACGGAAGTTATTCCCGCTTTAGCAGGAGTTTGGGGTCAAGAATATCGCAAACATCCTTCTTTAGAGCAACAGATGGCATCTTTACACCGAGCTTTTCCTGAAATCAATTCGGTGAGTCATTTTGCTTACTCTTGGCAAGAGCCAGAAGTAGATCGTCAGCGAAAGTTCTGTAATTTACAGTAAAGACGTTTGCACGAGATTTGCTTAAGCAAACGTCCGTCATATGCCAATCACGGACTCACCGATGGTCGCGCGACGGCGAAGCCGAGTCCTAAGGCGGGAGCGGTATTTTAGGGCAGGCATTTGAGGAGCTCTCAAATGTCGCGGACTTACCGAATGCGCCAGAAGGGATGAAAATAAGTAATGGGATTACTTGAAGCGGATGGGGTTGCCTCGATCGCCTCAAGAGTTGGTTAATCATGACGGTATTTTCTTTCGGATTACCTCTACTAATAATCTCGCTCCTTGGATTTTTCTGGTGCAAGATCGACGCTATACCATCGAACCGCGTCAACGATTCATTGTCATTGATAATTTAACTAACCCTTTTTTTTACAGTAATGCTATATGTCTTTAAATCATCCTATTGTGGAACAGAGTTTTGCTATTATCGATCGCGAAATAGGTAAACATAACCTCAACCCGTCAGAATATGCGATCTCTCGTAGGGTAATTCATACCACTGCTGATTTCGACTATCTTAATTTATTAGAATTTAAGCACAATGGGATCTCTTCTGCTTTAGTTGCATTACAAAATGGAATTCCGATTGTTACCGATGTGACGATGGTAAAGCAGGGAATTAAAACTCTAGTGGGTAAAACATTTAACAATCCCATTATCGCAGCGATCGACTTTGCAGACGTAGCACTACCTGGAAAAACTCGTACTGAAACTGGTTTGTTAAAATGTTGGTCAAAATATCCTGATGCAGTCTATGTGATTGGTAATGCACCCACAGCTTTAATTGCTCTTTGTGAATGTCTTAAAAAGCAAAATAAAATCATTCCACCTTTAATTATTGGTGCGCCTGTGGGTTTTGTATCAGTAATAGAATCTAAACAGGCTTTGAAACAATTAGAAATACCACAAATTATTGTTAAAGGAAGAAAAGGAGGCTCTCCTGTAGCAGCAGCAATTGTTAATGCATTATTAGTTTTAGCAAAAGAAGGTTAGGTTATTTGACTAAAAACCACATTTTGTTGCATTTTATGATTATTTCTAGCTTTGCGATCTCTATATACTAACAATTAAAGAAACTTTTTTCTACATCAGGTAGCTCCTTTAATAAACTATTCCAATTATCATGTTTTTGTAACGCTGTAATCACCAAATCTAACGGTTCAGCAAAAACTTTTTTACAATCTACTTCTTCAGGAAAATTAATGCCATAGGCTAGCTTTTCTTGAGGTGGCATAAACTGAGCATCTACTCCTAGTTTATTTCCTCTAGCATCAAGACGATACCAACCATATTGCGGTAAATAAACAGCATTAAACCCATGTAAAGAATAAGGTACGCCGTCATCAAAAACACTGAGGCGTTGATAACAAAAACCCGCAGGAATACCACTAGCTCTAAATAATGCAGCGAGTAAATGACTCTTAGCAAAACAATAACCTGTTCTGTATTTTAATACCTCTGATGCCGAGCAAGTAACAGGGTTCATTTGATAGTCACTGCTATGTTTTATGTTATCCCTTACCCATTCAAAACAAGTTTTGGCAATTTCTTCTTTACTGTCTTTTCCTTGAGCTAATTGAGTAGCCAATTCTTGTATTTTAGGCTGTTGCCAATCAATAATTTTGGTAGCTGCTAAATATTGCTGCATTCTTAATTAATTAACTCCTGATAAAAATTTAACTGCTCTTTAGCTAGAGCTTGATTTGTATACTTGGTCATTGCTCTTTGATAACCTTTATTTGCAAGCTTTTGGTTAAGATGTGGTTTTTCTATTAACTGTCTTAAACAATGACTTAAAGCTTCAATATCTCCTTCTGGAAATACTAAACCAGCATCATTAATTACGTTAGGAATTTCCCCAGAATCAGAGCCAATAACACTTACTTGACAAGCCATTGCTTCGATTAAAACATGACCAAACTGTTCTTTCCAACCAGCAGCAGTTAAAGTTCTAAATTTAGAGGTAGTTTCTGATGGTAAAACCAAAGTATCCATCAAATTAATGTAGCGAGGAACTTCATCATGAGGAACACTTTCCACTATAGTTAAGCGCTCTTGAATTCCTGTTTTTTGAGCAGTTTGTTCAATTTCAGCTTTTAACTCTCCTCTTCCTAATAATAGTAACTGCCATGGTAAATCTTTTAGGGTTTCTAGAGATTTTATTAAAGTTAAAGTACCTTTTTCAGGAACAAAACGACCTACAAAACCAATAGTAAATTTACCATTATCAAGTCCTAATTTATTAGCTAACTCTGGCTGCTGTCGGGGAGTAAATAAAGTTTCATCAACTCCTAATTGGGGTAAAACAGTTGCTTGGTTTTGATAACCACGATCTCTTAAGATATCTACGCCATCTTGATTACCTGAAATTAAACCATCAGTATTATTAAGATTATATTTTTCTAGTAGGGAGATCGGAAATTTGTTAGTGTAAGGTAAGTTCCACCAGGTAAAAAAGATATTTTTTGCCTTAAGATTTAATAGTGTGTTTAAGGTGATTAGCTGTGCATAACCTAAAGATTTTGCTCCTTGCTCTACTTGAATAATATCGGGTTTAAATTGCTTTAAAAATTTAATAATGCTTGGTTTAAATGTAAGTAAACCTTGGTTGTTTTGACTAAAATTATCAATAGGAACAAGACGAAAATTGCTTTCGATTTTGGCAACAGGTTCAATAATTTTATTTTGTACTCCTCCTGGTCGCCAACGACTTGGTACAACTACCGCTACATCAAGATCATCTTGTAATTGAGATAGTTTACGTAATTTTTCACAATTAAGATCGACTATATAGGTATGACTGGCGACTAAAATTTTCATTATTGAATCTGATAAATTAAAAAGGTTTTTCTGTTGTCACGAATGGCACTTAATATAAATTAAAAGTTAATACAGATTAAATTTTTTTGGGATTAAGCTAATGCTAATTCAACCTACTAGCGTGTCCAGATTAATTTGTTATATAAATTTTTTTCAGTTGATTGGTAAGATAGAGCGATGTTCCGCCTTAACCTCACATTTTTTTAACTCGGTATTTTAGTATGTAAGTGCTACTCTAATAAATATAAGTTTCCCAAAAAATTAACCTGAAGATTCACTTTTTATAGTGATGAAGATAGTAAAATCAACCGATACCTAAATTATCTAAATCAGTTTTACTATAAATTTGACCATCAGTATATAATCCTTTTATTTGAGTTCCAAGAGCATCAAAGAAACCCAAAAGATAAAAAACTAAACGCGTAGCAATTTTAATAGGAGAGCCACTTTTATTACAGGGAGGATTACCCAAAACATGACAATCAAATAACTTGAGATAAAGACGGAACTGCTGCTCTAAAGTAAGATTTTTGAGTGCCATTAAAAAATGGTTATGGTAAAAAGTAAACTGATATTGGAGAGAGCGAGTACTAATATCGTGACAGCCTCCTGTTTCTTCTCCTAAATGGACTAAATTAGCTTCTGGATCGTACCAAATTTTATAATCAGTCTTACGTAACCTCAAACAAAAATCAGACTCTTCTCTGACTGCACTACCACGAAATCTTTCATCAAACCAAATGTTGTATTTGGTAAAAACATCTTGTCGAAAAGACATATTACAACCTCTTGCAGAAATAACTTGCTGAGGCTTGATGGTGTGAACCAAGTCTATATAGTACCAAGCAATTCCTGCATCCATAGCTTCTGGAGGTAAATACTCAATAGTATAGGGAGAGTTATCTTCATTTGCTTGAGCATAATTAGCTAACTTCATGCGATCAAAAACTCGTCCTGCTACCGCTCCAATTTCAGGATGTTTTTGATAGTTTTTAAGATGAGATTGTAAATAATTTGATTCTAACCTTACATCATCATCAATAAAGAGCAGAATATCTCCTTTAGCTCTTCTAACTGCATAATTTCTAGCCCCAGGGAGACTTGCCCAATCGACACGATACCAACTTATTTTTTGAGTATCTGCTAAATTTTGTAAATATTTTTCGGTTGTCGGTTCGTGATTTTTAGTTTGATCTACTACTAAAATTTCAAAATTAGGATAATCTTGCTTTAAGACATCATTAATACTATCAATAAGAGGTTGCTCTCTACCATAAGTAGGAATAATCACTGATATTTTAAGAGTTTCCATTTTTTTATCCATTACTTTTCCAATTGGGGTAAAAAATAATTATTCCGTACTACTATATTTGAATAATATAGCGTTTCTTAAACTCATGAGGTACGAATTTAAACAAATGCAAAAAACCTCGCAATCCCTATCCCCCGATCCTATCAAAGGGTACTTCAGACAACCAAGAATTGCTATATGGTCTTTACTCTATGATATTTAGCTAATTGTTCGGCTGTTAACTCTTTTGCTGTTTCTACCTAAAAATTTAGTTGGAACTTCCTCTTTGTCTGTTTCCTCTGGGGTCTCCAAACGTATATTTTGTTTTTCTTGTTTTTCAATTACAGGCAATTTTAGCAAAACTCCTGCAAACAACCAATAATAGACGGATACTGGGTCTGTATCTAAAGGATACCAATAAGGAAAGTAACTAATAATTAAAATAAAAACCCAAAAGCTAGAACCAAAACTATTAATAGTTTTATCTTTTACTTCTCTATAGCTGTTCAAGGTAACTATTACCAAATTGGTAATAAAAATCATGAAAGCAATTAAGCCAGGATAGCCTACTTCATATAGCAACTTAGGGTGATAAGTTTCTATTAATGCTGTTGAACCAAAAGCTCTCGCTGAATTCGTTGCTTTACCCAAACCTCTACCTAAAATACCTCTTTGTTGTTCATCAGCATAATTAAACTGTTCCAGAATAAATAAATGAGGGGGTGCAGTATTCCAACGAGCAACAAAACTATCTATTCTTTGCTGAACAAATTGAGGATTTGAAGCAGCTACCACACTGAGAATTAAGGCTAATCCAATACCGAAAGGAATGAACCTTTTAAGATTAGCAATTTGCCCTGTCAAAATCAGAGAAATAACAATACAAACTGGTACTAATGCTAAAGCAAGTCTTTGACCAGAAACGACAGAATTAATAAACACTAAAGCCAAACCACCTAAACCCGCAGTACGCCATAATAGTGAAGTATCAGTAAAAGCAACGGTAAAAGTAATAAAACTATTGGCAATCAGAAACCATGCCCAGTGCCAAGGAGAAACAAATGTTCCTGGTAAGCGAATTTGTCCTTGAGAGGGGCTATAAAGTAAAGAACCTCCTACAAAACATTTAGCCTCTAAACTAGCTCTAAATAATTCTCCACCTGCTGCACCACGAGTTCCCGCACAAATGCCTGTTGTCAACATTCCATACTGGATCAGTGCTAAACCACAACAGACAATCGCTAAAACTAAGAGTAATCTGCCTAAAAAGATTAATTGTTTTTTGTTTTCAACTAAATAATATCCCACAAAAATTAAAGGAATATATCCTAGAAAAACTTTAAGACCTAAAATACCCTGCACTATAGGTAATCCATCTTTACAAGGAGTTCTAATGACCAATTGGGTTTCGGGATCGAGAAGATAAGAGCCGTCAGGAGCTGTTAAAAACATATTAGCTGGGGTTAAAGAATCACAACTAGGAAGAATAAACTGCTGTGAACCATTAACTAAAAATAGAGTCATTAAAGTACAAACTACTAAAATGCTTAAGGTTAAAATTAGTTTTTTATTAACAAAAAGTGGCTTTCTTTTTTGGCGACAGTCTTGAATTAAAGCTAACAGAGCAGGAACATAAAAAATATCTTTACTTAACTGGAATAGAGGATTTCCTCCGCCAAGCCAGTAGGTGATAGTACCACTTAAAGGCATATAAATAAGAAAAAACCAAAGTGCTTTACGGGGATAAGAATAGGAAAGAACAAAGCTAGGAATTAAAACTATGACAGCTGATGCTATTTTGAAGTTAATAATTAAACCTAAAGGTAAAGCGAGAGCTAAACCAACGATTAAAGAAACAATCGACAAGGCAATAACTTTTTGTCGAGCTTCTCTAGCTTGGCGTTTTTTCAACAAACGCTCTTTAATACTGACTGTTGTTGGCTGCTGTTTAGTTTTAGCTGCTTTTTTTTTCGGTTTACGTTTTCCTATAACCATAGTGGTTTTGATAATTTTAATTTAATGAGTTTCAAGAAGATTTTTGTAATAAAGTGGTTTTCAAATGATGGGCGATTCTTTGGGCTGCACCAGGATTTCCCATTCTAGCTCGACCATTTTTCGCGATCGCCTTGAGCCAATCGGGAGCATTAAGCAATGACTTAATTGTCGGTACAACCTCTGTTGGAGACTCTTGTAACAAAATAGAACATCCTAAAAGACGACTCTGAGCTTCCATAAAAGCAAAAGTACATTGAGGTCCTTCTCCTGGCATAGTTATAACAGGTTTCCCCAATCCGACAAACTGTTCTGTAGCGGTTCCTGCCATAGCGATCGCTAAATGAGCTTCTTGTAAATATTGGTTATAGGCATTTTGAGCTAGCCATAGAGTAGCTTTTCTTTGCTCAAACAGGAGCTTTTCTGATGAAGATTGCTTCCAACCATTAGCGAGTAACAACTGTTGAAACAAGGTAATATCTACAGTGGGGGCGATCGCAGCATAAAAAATTAACTCATATTCTGTCAAATTATTAACAATCTCGGAAACTGCTGCTAATATTTGTTGCCAATTACGTAACGCCTCTTTTTGTCTTGAACCTGGAAGTAAGACAATCTTGAGAGTTCGATCGAGTCGCTCAGAAGTAGAAGAGACAGCAAAACCATCCATCATCGGATTACCCAGATTATGGGCTTTAATTCCCTGTTGCTGGAGAATAGTCGTAGTCAAGGTATCTCGCGGATAAACACTAATCGCACCACTCATCAGCCATCTTTCCCAAGGGAGATACACCGAGCCAAATTGTTTTTCTAACCAAGAAGTTTGCTCTAACCATGTTCCATGACTATCTCTTAAATAATATTCGGATTTTGCTGTACCAACAAAAGCATAATTACTCCCACTCAGCCGAGCAAATAATAAAGGTACAATATCTCCCACTGCGACTATTGGATATTGCGTTTTGCCCCATTGCTTTACTACTTTTAATTGTTCTACTGTAAGCTGTAGTAAACCTCCTTGAATATCTGAGAACAAATGATTTTTTGACATATAAACAAAACCACCAGAAGGCATTATCTGTACTTTACCTGCTATGGGTATATGTAGCTTTTTGTAAGCATAGCCCTCGCCTACGATGGGTAAAGCGGTGATTTCTAAATTATTAAGGGAAATTTGTAACTGTTCTATAATACGAACAGCAATGATATCTTCTCCATGACCATTACTGACGATTAATAGCTTCATGAGGATGATTGAGCAGGTAGAATTAATTAAAGTGAACTGTGAAGGTCAAGAACCCACACCGCGAAAATTATCAAATAAAGTAAAACTATCAATAGAGTAGCCTATCAAATGCTTTTATAGCTCAAAAATTTAGTTAAATTATCGTTTTATGATTATCATCGTTATTATTTTAAATTTGATAATTACTATTTTTAATCTTTATTTAGCGATTAAAATATGGCAACTAAGAAAGCTGTTTAGACTAATTACGTCTGCTCTCATTAATTGTGAAAATTATCTTTACTATGTTTTGTTGATCGCTCCGCAAATTTTACAGCAAAGACAAACTAATATTTACCATTTTAGACAGCGTTATCAATTGTGGCAGTTACAGCTACAAAAGATACGACAAATTATTGTTCTCTTAAACTGGCTCTATAGAATATGGCGCAGATACAGGGTTACTGTTTAGTAGCTATTAATCACTTTATGTCCTGTGAAACCTTAATTTTTTGTTATAAAATGTTGACATTTGCAGCAGAAAAATCAGCTAAAAGTAGTAGATAATACTGAAAGGAATACTTTTTATTGATAAGTACTTATGCCTAAAGTTGCTTGTTGATTGAAAATTGGACAAACAAAAGCTATAAATACTATCAATTATTCTCCAATAGTTTACAGAGAAATGGTGCAAAAACATGAACACAGGTGTGACTTTAACTTTGCCTTCAATTTCCTTCGATTTATCCATTGATTCGATCAAAGAAGAAGCTCGCCAATTATTATCGAGAGGAATTATCACCCGCAACCAACCCCTTTATGTATTGTGTGAATATTTACCAGCAAGGGAATGGTTGGGGATTGAAAACCAATTAGAAAGAAGCGGTTATTTACTACGCGATCGCATTATCGATCTGATTGGTGCCGAAAAATGGGACAGTGATTAGTAAAGTGGGCCTTGCCTCATGGTGGTATGAAAAGCGCAAAATTTTACTTTTTCATTAATATTCAAGAGGCTTAAAGCGTAGAGGAGGGGCTGTCTCTTGGGGTTTCCCCAAGAGTTTATAAGCCCCGTCTTAGAGCTTAGAGCTTTAAGCTCCGAACAGTATTACTATCGGTTTCATACCTGTCTTGAACGAGTTGCTCATTGAGGGAAACCCAAGGGGCTGATTCTGTCGTTTCACGGCAGAACTTGTAAGCCCCGCCCAAGACCCCTAAAG
>NZ_LR213973.1:4430-12361 GCF_900659865.1 Hyella patelloides LEGE 07179 | reverse complement strand
CCAATAACCTAAAATAGATTCATTTTGCTCAAATAATCTTACAGGAATTAAAATTAAATCATCAAAATCTAACGCATTATTAGCAGCCAGCCGAGATTGATACTCGTTGTAAACTTCTGCTAGCACTCTTTCTCGATAGCCAGGTTCTTGCTTAATTAATTCGTCAGGTGTCAAACCCTGGTTTTTAGCATTACTAATGGCATAGCGCATCTTACGAGGGTCAAACTTTTTATCATCTAAATTTAAGCTTTTAGTAACAATATTCTTGATCAAGCTTTGGACATCAGACTCATCAAAAATCGAAAAATTACGTTTCCAAGTACGTCCCCTTTCATCCTGATACTTATTAATATCAAATCGTAAAATACGAACTGATAAGCTATGAAATGTACCAATCCATAACGGCTTAGTTATTTTTCTATAAACTCGCGATTTAATTTTTTTTTGGTCGTATTCCGAAAGTAATTCTAATCTTTGTTGGTGTAATTCTGTGGCTAATTCTTGGGCAAAAATATTTTCAATTCGCTCTCGCATTTCCCGTGCTGCTTTATTAGTAAAAGTAACAGCTAAAATGTGTTCTGGCTCTATTCCATGATTGCGAATTAAATTAGCAATGCGATAAGTTAAAGCTCTAGTTTTTCCTGAACCCGCACCAGCCACCACTAGCATTGGGCCATTAAAATGCTCTACCGAAAGACGTTGAGAAGGATTAAGATGGCTTAAAAAATCAGTATTAGAACTCATGGTTAGGGATTAGGAAACGGACACCGTTGGGGATTAATTTTAGACTATAAACTACCAAACACTAAATGTTTCAAAAATAAAACAAAATAGAAAAAGTAGTTTTTGAGTCTCTAGAATTCTATCAAGATTGTTGATTATTGATTGCTACCTGCTACTTTCGATCTACCTACCATTTCATAACGGGTACAACGCCCCAAAAAATTCCCTGTATCTTCCCGATTCAGATGAGTTTGAGCTTCAGTGGCAAAGAAACCTAAATGATCTAACTCTTGCTCCAAACCTAAAAAATTCACCACTTCGCTGAACATAACCCACTCCTCCTTAACGACTAAAATAATCCCCGATTTCCCTCATAACTTCCTTCTTGTTAAGGGTTTTTGAGAGAATCTCGTCTACAGTTGCCATTTGTTCTGGAGTGAGTTTAGCCAGGGGTTTAACCAGCTAACAGCTTTTAAGCTCCAAGCTTATAGCTAAGGTTGAAGGTTAAGTTAATCGGCTTCATTATACTCAAGCGTCAGATGTATGGTCGTGCCAGTCATGAGTTGCTGAAAAAAAGATTTTTGTGTCCTGTTTAATCAGTAGCGATCGCCTGTTCTTGGTTTCACCAAAACTGTGCAAGACCCTATCAATGGTTCTCAGCAAGGATTAGAGATAATGACGCGCTTGTTCGTTCAGCCTGGAGTAAGCTACAACTGACAGAAGGTGTTCGCAGATTGCCTAACATACAGGAGTGATGGCAATGAAGATGTTATTGGAGAATAGCTCTTTATACCAATTCTCAACAGCGTGATTCTATATATTTGGCTAGGCTTATAAAGTCCGCCACCTGCGGGCGGACACAGCCCCAAGAGCAAACCCAAGACGGTAGTGGAACATGATGAGTTTATATATAATTATTTATGTCGGATAACAGTACAAAGTCCTTCCTCTGCTTTTTAGTTATTTTTTCTCGTTATTTGGCGTAAATTATGAATTGGTGGCAAAAACTCAATAAAAATCCTTTGGCACGCTCAGGAGCAATTGTTCTAATTGTTTTCTATGTTGTGGTTATATTTGCTGATTTTGTGGCTCCTTATAACCCCTATAGCTCACAGCTTAACAGTTCTTTATTGCCGCCAACTCCAATTTATTGGCAGACACCAGAAGGCAAATGGACAGCACCCTATGTTTATCCGACTACTCAGGGACAGACTGAACTAGAAACTGGCGATCGCAAATTAATTATAGACGACCAAAACCCATCTCCAATTCATTTATTGGTTAAGGGTAGTTCTTATAACTTTTTACAAATTAAACTTCCTTTACCACCCAGATTTAGAGAGGTAACGATTTTTAACGGTATCCCGATAAGTCTTCACTTATTCGGTACTGAAGGAGAAGGCAGAATTAATCTACTGGGTACTGACGAACAGGGAAGAGATGAATTTACCAGACTAGTTTTTGGTGGCAGAATTAGTTTATTTATTGGTCTGGTGGGTATCATGATTTCTTTCCCCTTGGGAATGTTAATTGGGGGAGTTGCTGGCTATTTTGGTGGTTGGGTAGATATAATTTTAATGCGCCTTGTAGAAGTGTTAATGACGATTCCAGGGATTTATTTATTAATTTCTTTGGCTGCGGTAATCCCTCCTGGTTTAAGTAGCGCGCAAACTTTTTTACTAATTGTTTTAATTACTTCTTTAATTAGTTGGTCTGGTTTAGCTAGAGTCACTAGAGGACAGGTTTTATCTCTAAAAGAGCAAGAATTTGTCCAAGCTGCTAAAGCGATGGGAGCAAAACCTCTTTATATTATTTTGAACCATATCTTACCTCAAACTGCAACTTATATTATTACGTCTGCTACTTTGAGTATTCCTAGTTTTATTATTACCGAATCAGTTTTAAGCTTGATTGGTTTGGGTATTCAACAACCCGATCCTAGCTGGGGTAATTTACTTTCTCTGGCTACTAATGCATCTATTTTAGTTTTGCAACCTTGGTTAATTTGGCCCCCCGCTTTATTAATTATTCTAACTGTCTTATCTTTTAATGTGTTAGGAGATGGTCTAAGAGATGCTCTCGACCCTCGTAATTTACAGAAAAGGTAAGAAATTAGGGTTGAGGCGTTACTGAAACACAGGTATGAAATAGATACAATTCGTTACTAGTTGCTATTTTTTTTAGAGTAGCACTGCTTTTTGCTTTTGAATTAAACTAAGTCTCCAGTCACTTTTGAGCGTGAGCTATGGAGCTATGCTGAAGGGAGGAAACGGCGAATTTTACTCGTCACTTTCCACTATCGTCTTGGGTTTGCTCTTGGGACTGTGTCCACCACCTGCGGGCGGACTTTATAAACCCCGCCAAGCTTATAGAATCAAGCTGTTGAGAAGTGGTATTGAGGGATTTTAGTCAAAATTAAGTGGATACAAGTCTACACAATACCAGAATAGTTTTCTGATAGGGGTTTGGCGAAAATCATTCTTCCTGCGGATGTTTGCAAAGATGAGGTAACAACTACCTGAATTTCTCCGCCTACATAGCGATCGCCTTCATCGACAACAACCATTGTACCATCATCTAAATAACCAATGCCTTGTTCTGGCTCTTTACCTTCTTTAAGAATTTTTAATTCTAAATTGTCTCCAGGGAGATATAAAGGACGTATTGCTCGTGCTAAGTCGTTAATATTGAGAATATCTACTCCTTGTAGAGTAGCTACTTTACTCAAGTTATAATCGTTGGTGAGTAATGTACCATTAATTTCTTGAGCTAGATTGACTAACTTGGCATCGACAGTTTCAATCTCTTCATAGTCTTTGGCATGAATAACTATTTTTTGGGGAAATCTCTCTTGAATACGATTTAAGATATCTAAGCCTCTTCTTCCTCGAAGACGCTTTTGATCGTTACTTGCATCTGCGAGATTTTGTAGTTCTTGCAAGACAAACTTAGGAATTAAAATTTGCCCTTCTAAAAAGCCTGTTTTTAGTAACTGTTCGATTCTGCCATCTATAATACAGCTAGTATCTACAACCTTGCTCGAAATCGCCTCTAAAGTCCCTTCTGCTACTAACATCGTTTCAATGCTGTTGGGGTTGAGCAATCTCAAGAAGCTGCGTCCGTGAGTATCTGCTAAACTAATACCTGTATAAGAGAATAGAACACTACCCATAATAGCGATCGCAGGTTTAATAAAGCTCAGTTCTTTTGGTATTGGTAATAAAAACATGGGAGCAAGCATCAAATTAGCTACCAGTAAGCCAACTACTAAGCCGATTGCTCTAGTTAAGATCACCTCAATGGGGGTTTTTCTAACTTGATTTTCCAAACGACGATAGCTTGTTTGTACTACAACCCCAATACCTATACCAATGATAGCTGCAAAACCGGCGATCGTAAATTTTAAAGCTTCATAGTTAGAAACTTCTTTGATAATATCGCTAGGTAGTAGTTGTAGACTATCAAGCCCAACGTTTACTGCTGCGACAACGCAAATTATAATTATGATGGCATCAACCATTGTTCTAGTTGAATAAAAATAAATGAATATATACTCTCTACTGTAATCAATTTTGGTAGCAGAGTGACAATTTTACCAATAGTTCTTAAGATTGTTTGCTATTTTGTAGTTGATTGAGTGATGTAATATTTTGATGACATTTTTTTTTATAGTTAAGTTTTCACCAAATAATACTAATTTTCAAAACTAGCTAGATAGACAGTACATTCTTTCTTCTTAAGAAAAAAAAATTAAAATTATTGTTTAAACTAACGGGCGTGACTCCTAGCTATAAACCTTCGTCTCTTCTTACTTTTAAGAAATGGTATAAGGTACAAGTGAGCAAATTATGTATAGCCTTTCTTAAGTGGATGATAGACAAAGTTGCTCCTGATTAAGAAATTTATTTAAGTACAGAAAAAAATTGAGTTTGCTCACCTAGCAATTACTGATTACAGTACTCACTTCTCTGCATAATCAACTTAGCAACCAAACCAGTCCAACCTGTCTGATGGGATGCGCCCAAACCTGAGCCATTATCGCCGTGAAAGTATTCATTAAACATTAACAAATCTTTCCAATAAGGATCATTTTGAAATTTAGTAAAGCTACCATATATTGGTCGTTCTCCGTTTTCTTGGGGGAGAAAAATATTAATCAAACGTCTTTCTAATTCTGATGCTACTTCCCAAAGAGTCATCATGTTACCTGAACCCGCAGGACATTCCACTTTGAAATTACCATCGTAATAATAATCAAATTTTTGCAGTGATTCTATTAAAAGATAGTTTACAGGAAACCAAATAGGACCGCGCCAGTTGGAGTTACCACCAAACATCGCAGTAGGAGATTCTGCTGGTTCGTAAGCTACTTCGTAGGTTTCATTTTCTGCTTCAAAAGTATAGGGATGTTTTTGATGGTACTTAGAAACAGAACGAATGCCATAATCGCTCAAGAATTCCGTTTCATCTAACATTTTTTGGAGCAAGAGACGTAATTTCTCTTCATCTACTACAGCTAATAAGCGACGAGAGTTGTTGTCACAGCCTTCCATACAAGCCAGGTTTCGACTTAGTTGAGGACGTTGGTTAATAAACCATTGAACTCTTTTATTAAATCCTGGAAGTTTTTCGAGGGTTTCCTCTTCTATGGTAGTTACGGCAAAGAGGGGAATTAAACCAACCATTGAGCGAACTTTGAGAGCGATATGTTCATCACTGGGCAGATGCAGCACATCATAGTAAAAACCATCTTCGTCATTCCATAAGTCTGTACCTTTTGTACCCATATGGTTCATCGCATCGATGATATAGAGGAAGTGTTCAAAAAACTTGCTAGCAATATCTTCATAGACATCATTATCCTGTGCTAACTCTAGTGCAATGGTAAGCAAATCCAAACAATACATTGCCATCCAGCTAGTACCATCGGATTGAGATATTTTACCCCCTGTAGGTAATTCGCCACCACGATTAAATACGCCAATATTATCTAAACCCAAGAAACCACCTTGGAAAACATTGTTATTATCATCATCATGTTGGTTTACCCACCAGGTAAAATTTAGCAATAGTTTTTGAAATACTCTTTCTAAAAATTTTTTATCAGAACGTCCATACATTTTCTGTTCGATAGTATAAACCCGCCAAGCAGCCCAAGCATGAACGGGAGGATTAACCCCATCAAAATCCCATTCATAAGCTGGCATTTGTCCGTTAGGGTGCATATACCATTCACGAGTCAGGCGTTCTAGTTGCTTTTTAGCAAAGTCAGGATCGATCGCAGCAAAGGGTATCATGTGAAAAGCTAAATCCCAAGCTGCAAAGTAAGGATATTCCCATTTATCAGGCATCGAAATAACATCATCGGTATGAAGATGTATCCAATCACTATTGTGACCCTGTTTGCGTTGTTGAGGAGGTTCTGGTTGGGCTGGATCGCCTTCTAACCAGGTATCTACTACATAATGGTAATATTGCTTATTCCACAGCATCCCTGCAAATGCTTGACGTTCCACTTTTTGAGATTCGAGGCTTTTATTGTGAGGAGAAATCCGCCGATAAAATTCATCTGCTTCTTGTTGGCGTACCTGAAAAGTATCATTAAATGGTTTTCCAAAAGGTGTTTTAAGATCGCTTTGATCGCAGAGTCTTAACTGAATTCCTGTAGTTTCTCCTGGTTTTAATTCTAAGGTGTAGTAAGCTGCACATTTTGTACCTCTATTGTCGGGGTTGACTGCATCTTGTTTGGCTTCCACTACATATTTATGGAAAGCATCCTTAAGATAAGGAGATTGATTGCTTTTTTGATTACAGGATAATCTTTGATGATTGGTATCGTTTTCGGTAAACAATAACTTCGGTTGTTGAGCGCAATATAACCATCGTTTACTCAAATCGGGGTGTTGTGCTTCAATGACGCTGTAATTGTCTTTTTGTTCGTATATCTTGAGTTGTGGTTTTTCAACTTCGTAATCCCATGACCACATATTACGAAACCAAAGAGTAGGCAGTAAATGAACAGTTGCGGTTTTTTCGCTGCGATTTGTAACTTGAATAAAAATTAAAATATTTTCACTACTTTCTTTAGCATATTCAACAGTGACATCAAAATATTCATCGTTATCAAAAATCCCTGTCTGTATTAATTCAAATTCACGATCTTTTAAACCTCGTTTTTGATTTTCTTTTTCTAGTTGCCAATAGGGAAAAGCTTTTTGCGGATATTTATAGAGAAACTTCATATAAGAATGTGTCGGCGTATTATCGAGGTGAAAATAATACTCTTTGACATCTTCCCCATGGTTACCTTGAGTGTTGGTTAAACCATATAGCCTCTCTTTCAAAAAAGGATCTTGTTCGTTCCACAATGCCAGAGAAAAACACAATCGTTGATGATTATCAGATATCCCTGCGATGCCATCTTCACCCCAACGGTACGCTCGATAGTGAGACTCCTCAAAACTAAAATGATCCCAAGCAGAACCATCTGCGCTATAGTCTTCTCTTACTGTTCCCCACTGACGATTACTTAAATAACAACCCCACCTGCGCCAATATGCTGTTCTTTCTCTATCTTCTTTGAGTCTAATTTCTTCTTGGGTAAGTTTTTGGGGTTCTGTCATAGCTTCGGGCAATGCCAATATAAATTAGTTGCTATTATACGGCGATCGCCTTTTTTTTAAATCTGACAAACGATAGAAAACAAGATCGAACAGTCTCATTTGAATTGTGATATCAAAGTGCTTTCATTCTGGATCAATTTTGGGGTGGACAATACCCAACTTACTCTTTACCAATAGTGCTGAAGATTGTTGATTGTTTTGTAGTTGATTGAATAATGTAATAATTAAATAACGTAATAAAAATATTACATTTTTTTTATTTTATCAAAAATTTACCAAAATAAGGTATAAATTAACAAATTATGTATAGCATTTCCCAAGTGGATAAGACACCAAAATAAAATACCCAGCAAGATAAACTCTACGTATACCTTAACTTGCGATTAAGGTTGGTAATTTTTTGAACGAGGAAAATAACCAGATGCAAACACGGATGTCTATGTGGCGATGGCAACATACGTTTGGAAATGCGATCAAACATCACTTAAAAAGTATATTCCAAATTCTGGAGTTGCCCATAGTATCAAATACATTCTTAATTGGCATTCCCATTGATAGTAAAAATGTCGATCAAATTTTTTTTTA
>NZ_LR213973.1:0-4346 GCF_900659865.1 Hyella patelloides LEGE 07179 | reverse complement strand
CAATTTTTTTTCATGGAGACTGCCCATCTCAATCAAGTTCACCAAGATTCCCTATACCCCAAAGCACTACGCCAAGCCGTTCAATCAATTCTTAAACAGCACGATCTAAAACGAGAACAAGTTTCCTTTTGTAGTTTTCCCGTTCAAAAAAATCATCACTGGATTATGACTGTGATTCAGCTTGAAAAGCAAGACTTTGACAGTCAATATCGGTTAACGAAAGAAACTTATGAAGTTAATCCGATGCGTCAGGACAGAATCGATCGCTGTTTTCTCGAAGCATTAATTTATCGAGTATTGAAAGAAAGCGAACTGGAACTTCAAAATTCATCAGAGGGTAATACTTCGTCTCTAGGCAATAGCGAACTGAAATTTCAAAATTCATCAGAGGGTAATACTTCGTCTCTGGGTAATTCTGAAAGAGTTATTGAAGATGCTGCATTTAGTTTACTTAAATCGGTGGAAGTGCATATCAATAAATGGCATAAAGTTGATTTACTGTCCTTTGCTAACGCTATAGCTGCTGAACGATATGAAGGCGCAGCCAGCGAAGGTAGATTAATCATCTGTCGCACCGATCATCCAGACATTTCCGCCAAAGTTAAATTAAAAACTCCAATCAAGATTTATAATTATCGAGGAATCCGCAAATTGCTCGAAGTTTCCAGCTCCACAATGGCTTTGCTTTGTGATGTTGAAACTGTCTGGGGACTGGGAATTCCTTTGGATACTTATCAACCTAACCTAGAAAACTTGTTTGAAATCAGATTTGCTGAATATCATACATGGGAATTAGTTCATGCAGAAAATATTATGCTGCGGGTTAAGTATCGACAAGCAAGATTACCCAGAGCGCGTTTCGATAGAAAACTATTTTGCGATCGCGTTTATCAGTTTTTTAAAGTAAATGAAACTACCGTTAATATATTAGTCAAAGCAGTCGAAGCAGCAGTCAAACAAAGGCACGGCACGATGTTGGTGATTACCCCCGAAGCCGAACAGGAAACCAAACGATTAGCTGCTCAAAGCACGGTAATTGAGCCAGTTATTGTTTCTAAGGATATTATTTATCACTTATCGAGCATTGATGGAGCAATTTTAATTTCACCTGAAGGGATCATCCATTCTTTTGGAGTAATTCTTGATGGTAAAGCATCTGAAAATGGTAATTCTTCTAGAGGAGCAAGATACAATTCGGCGATTCGTTACATTGATGGAAAAATAAGTAGCAATATTAATTGCTTGGCTCTTATTGTGTCAGAAGATGGTTATGTTGACTTATATCCCAATTTAAGCTCTGTTGAGGGTGGGTAACTTTGAATACTAGTTAGCTTAGTGCTGTTTGAATCATATAGATAGCAAGAGAAATTAATAATCCTGTAAATAGATATTGCACCCAGGTTTCTGGCAGTTTGGGTAACAACCGTGCGCCTAGCTGTCCGCCGATCAAACTCCCTACACCGAGTAGCAGCCCAGGAAGCCAAAGCACATTACCTGCTAACGCGTGTTGAGTAACCCCTACTCCAGAGATTAAGACAATTGCCCCCAAGCTAGTAGTGATAGATGCCTTGAGGGATTCTCCTAAAAATGCCCTTTGCAAAGGCACCATAATAATGCCACCACCAACTCCGAACAGTCCTGATAAAATTCCTGCCGAAAAACCGATAGAAGCAACTTTGGGTAATGAGACAGATTTAGTTGCCTCAGTTTGTTGCGCTCGCGCTAGATTTTTTCTCCAGTTGACTAGGTAGATTGCCACTAACTGCAATCCAGCAAAGCCAAACAACAGATAATTCTCCGTAATTCTATTAGCGATCGCTACTCCAATTCCTACCGACAACATAGCAGGAATGGCTAGTAAAATTACTAATTTGGTATTTAAATATTTTGAACGCCAATTCTGAAAAGAGCTAGAAATCGCGCCGAGAGAGATTCCCAGCAAGCTAGTGGCAGTAGCTTGAATTGGACTAGCCCCCACTAAGGTTAGAGCAGGTACATAGAGTAAACCACCCCCAATACCTAGTATGGCTGCAATTAATCCCACCACAATTCCTAACGGCAAAAGTCCCCAAAAATGTAACATAAAATTATAATTCAATTTTCCTCAGCGAATGCTGATATAGCTCTGCTGTCTGTGCATATCTCTGGGAACGGATTAGGTTTTGCTCGATTTCTGACGAGCGAGTTTCCCGATATACTTTAGCTGGTACTCCACGCAAAACAACACCATCGTTTGGATTGGGAGATTTTGTTACCAAACTACCAGCACTAACTATACAATTGTCGCCAATCAATACTCTATCAAAAACATCACTGTTAATACCAATCAACGATCCTGTTCCAATAGAGCATCCATGGAGAGTAGCTCGGTGTCCCACACTAACGCGATCGCCGACGTAAACAGGTGTTCCATCTGAGTGAATGACACATCCATCCTGAATATTAGTGAACTTGCCAATATAAATAGGTGCTCTATCCCCTCGCAGCACAGCATTAAACCAGATTGACGCACCTTCTGAGATTTCGACATCGCCAATAACTAAAGCTGTGGGTGCAATCCAAGCTTTTTTGTGAATTTTGGGTACTTTATCCCCAAGAGCAAAAACTCCAAAAACGCTGTCAGTTGATGTGTTGGGTTCAGTTTGATAGTTAAGCATAAGCAAGATTTAAGTTAGATAATGGTTTGGAGGCTAATCCTAATAGTTCACGAGCTTCCTGGGGTGTAGCAATCGGTCTGCCATAGATTTCGCACAAGTGTGCGGTCTGCTCGACTAACTGAGCATTGGACTTGGCTTTCACCCCCTTGCGAATATAAGTTGTATCTTCTAGTCCTGTCCGAACATGACCACCCAAGTGAATAGATAGAGAAGCGATGGGAAAATTGTGTCGTCCAGCACCCAATCCAGTCCAATGGGTTCCAGGTGGCAAGGAGCGCACAAAATGCAAGAGATTAGCTGGAGCTGCTGATATACCACCGCTTCCGAGTACAAAGAGGAAATTGAGTGGATTTTTTAACACTCCTTTGCGAACAAGCTCGAAGGCATTTTCCATTTGCCCTATTTCAAAAATATCTAACTCTGGTACAATCCCAGCATTGTAAATTCGTCGGGCTTGTAATTCAATATCTAGGGGAGAATTGAGAAAAATTCGGTCTCGAAGGTTTAATGTTCCTGTGTTCAGTGAAACCATATCGGGCTTCAGGCTCTCATCATTCCCCCATAATTTTGATGTTAGTTCGACGCAACTACCGCGATCGATTCCATCCTCAATGCTGGTGGCGCGGGTCGAGATTTCCACAATAATTTCAGGACATCTTGACTTGATTTCGTATAATACTTCTTGATATCGTTCTGGGCGATGGGATTCGCTACCATCATCCTCTCTTGGATGTACATGAGCGACTCTTGCACCAGCTTTAAAGGCTTGTTCGATAGCGCAAGCTTGTTCTTTAGGTGTAATCGGAACATTAGGGTTCATCTGACGAGATGTTATCCCATTAATAGCACAAGTAATAATACAAGGATTTGATTTTATTGTTGAAAGCATTGATAGAGTACCTCAATTAAAGCAAAATTCTTAAAATTTGTAATCAAGTCAAAATTTGTCACTTTTTCTCAAAGCCTTAGAAAATTGGCTCTGTCAAAGTGGAAGATAGTATTGTTTGGGGTTGAGTTAGTTCCTTCGTATCAGTGTAGAGAGAATACTGGACTACTCTACTCTTGTTAGTTGCTGAAGACAAACAATATCGGTTGCAGATACTTTACTCTCTTGGCTTAGATACAGTACAGACTGGAGTTTCTTGATTGTCTGTGATGGAATCGGCATCAAACTCTAGTCCTGAAAACTCGCCTGATACGTTAACTCGATCGTTCGCTGACAGATGACTCATTGTATTGTCCCCACAGACATCCCAAGAATCTACTCGAAGAGTGCGCTCGCCAGTATTGAGTCGAAAGCCATCTTCCCAAACTCGCTCCACCGTACCAGTGAATGTATTACCTTGAGCATGGACAACGGAATAAAGACCAGGGATAGCTAAACTCAAAAGGGTCAGTTCTGCAAGTTTTAGTCGTTTTATCGTCTTCAGTATCATAATTACTAGTTATGGAGTTTTATAAGTAATGAGCTAGAAAATTAGTCCTTGCCTCATGGTGGTATGAAAAGCGCAAAATTTTACTTTTTCATTAATATTCAAGAGGCTTAAAGCTCCGGAGCTTCGGAAGCTCCGAACAGTATTACTATCGGTTTCATACCTGTCTTGAACGAGTTGCTCATTGAGGGAAACCCAAGGGGCTGATTCTGTCGTTTCACGGCAGAACTCTTCTGCCCCGCCCAAGACCCCTAAA
>NZ_LR213972.1 GCF_900659865.1 Hyella patelloides LEGE 07179 | reverse complement strand
TTTAAACCCTTTTATCGAGGTGGTAAGGTGAGTGTTATTGGCGCAATTACAGTCTCTAAAGTGCTGGGGGTGATGACCCTTGATGGTTCAATGGACTCTGCTGCCTTTAAGGTTTATATCTCCAAATGTCTTGTTCCTCAGCTTTGGAAAGGGGCGGTAGTGGTAATGGATAATCTGCCTGCGCATCAGGTAAAAGCTATTGCGCCTCTAATTGAAGCAGTAGGAGCGAGAGTTTTAGAGCTTTCCCCCTATTCTCCAGAGTTTAATCCCATTGAACACTGGTGGTCACAGCTAAAGGCTTTCTTGAGGCAGTTCTCTCCCAGAACTTCCAAAAGGGTTGATACCCTGATTAAAATAGCGATGGATTTAATGAATCCCCAACATCTGCGTAACTGGTTTGCCCACTGCTGCTACTGTCCCTTATAAACCTGCAAACCGCTGTATATTTTTGCCACAGGAGAAGAAAGAGATAATATCCGCAATAATTTTGCTAATTTTGTCGAAGAAGGTATTGCTTTTAATGTTGAAATCTAAATAAAAGCGATCGCTTATTGATAAATAGACATAAAAAAAGGGTCTGATGAAAAGCAATCATACTTCAATATCAAACCCGATGAATAATGTTAACTCGATCCCAATAACCTTCTCTTTCTTTTTTACAATTTACTACCGCATTCAGGACAGAAATTATTTTGAACCGTATTTTCCGCTCCACAATTACTGCATTGAAGGTTCTGCTCTAGAGGAGAGGATTCTTTTTGGGGAATTCCTAGCATTTGAGCATTGCTTTTACCAGGAGCAATCATTGGATAACAATTTTCGTCCTTGGTAACATGAACATCTACTAAAACTGGCCCTTGATGAGCCAACATTTCAGCAATTTTAGTTTTCAATTCAGAGCGATCTCGTATTATCATACCTTTGACACCATAAGCTTGGGCTAATAGTTCAAAATCAGGCATTCCCACTTCCATGTTAGAAGAGGAATAACGTTCGCCAAAAAAGTTTTGTTGCCACTGACGAACCATCCCTTGCCAACCATTATTAATAATGATGGTTTTTACACTGATGCCATATTGAGCTAATGTACCAAGCTCTTGAGGATTCATCTGGAAGCTAGCATCTCCACTGATACAAATCACCTCTTCATTAGGTACGGCTACTTTTGCTCCCATAGCTGCGGGTAAACCGAAACCCATCGTACCTAAACCCGCACTAGAAATCCAACGACGAGGGCCATTTTTGAGGAATTGTGCTGCCCACATTTGATGTTGACCCACATCAGTTGTGCAATAAGCATCAGGTGCTTGCTCTGCTAGTTCTACAATTACTTCTTGGGGAGATAATTGGTTTTCGGGATGGGGTACGAGTAAAGGATAGTCTGCTTTCCAACGGTCTATTTGATTCAACCAGATTTTAGTCTTAGTGGAGTTAACTGGTAGCTGTAACTCTTCGGCGCGAGCTAACAATTTGACTAAAACTTGTTTAACATCTCCAACGATGGGAACTTCAGGAGCGCGATTTTTTCCTACTTCGGCGGGGTCAATGTCAATGTGGATTACCTTGGCGCGGGAAGCAAATTCATCTAGTTTCCCTGTAACGCGGTCATCAAATCTCGCTCCTACGGCAATTAATAGGTCACATTCACTAACTGCAAAGTTAGCATAAGCTGTACCGTGCATCCCCAGCATACTTACAGAGAGAGGATGATGTTCATCAAAAGAACCTAAACCCATCAAAGTTGTTGTCACAGGAATTTGGAATTTTTCAGCAAAGGCGCGAATTTCTTGGTGGGCATTGGCAGAAATTGCACCACCACCAACATAGAGTAAAGGTTTCTGTGACTGTTCGATTAAATCTAGAGCAGCATTAACCTGGCGTAAATTTCCTTTAACTGTGGGTTTGTAACCACTTAGACGAACATCTCCTGGCTCAACAGGAGTATAGTCAAATTCTTCTAAACCAACATCTTTTGGAACATCGATTAATACTGGGCCAGGACGACCAGTACTAGCAATATGAAAAGCTTCAGCGACAATGCGAGCCATATCTTTGGCTTCTCGTACTACGTAGGAATTTTTAACCACAGGGAGAGTAATTCCAAAAATATCGGTTTCCTGAAAAGCGTCTGTGCCAATCGCTGCGCGAGCTACTTGTCCAGTGATTGCTACCATGGGAATCGAATCCAGATGAGCCGTAGCAAGTCCTGTTACTAAGTTAGTAGCACCAGGTCCCGAAGTCGCAAAACAGACCCCCACTTGACCAGTAGCTCTAGCATAGCCGTCTGCTGCATGGGAAGCTCCTTGTTCGTGGCGAACTAGAATATGTTTGATTTCGCCTTTAGCTTCTGAACGATATAGCTCGTCATAGATGGGCAAAATTGCACCACCTGGATAACCAAAAATGTGCTTGACACCATGTCTACGGAGACTATCGATCAAGGCAAACGCACCAGTGCGACGCTGGGGTGTTGAAACAGTCTGATTAGTTTGGGGAATGCTTATAGAAACCACTCTTTGAACCGTTTTGATTTACCTAATGTCTGTATTAATTTCTATTTTAGGAGTTACCGTAGACAATGAAACTCTAAAAAGTACCAATTGTTACTGTTTCCTAATAATAAATTTACTTATATTAGAGGAATTTTTAATTTATGTCGAGAGAGTAAAATGGTTGGAGTGATGATTCTCTCTATTTAGTTTGTTGTATTAGCGATCGCAATTTGCTTTTTTGAGCTACAATCCCTTATTTGTTGGCAAAATCGTACCAACTAAACATTAATCATTTTTCAATATTTCAGCATCGGCAAAGTTTACTTTACTAAATAATCCAACTTCTGCTGTGCCATTTCTAAAGCAGTCAAATCATTTTGCTTTTGTGCGAGGGATTGAGCTTTCTGAAAATCTTGAATTGCTGTAGCAATCTCACCTAATTTTTCTCTAGCAATACCCCGATGGTAGTAACCCAATATCAGTTCGGGGTTTAAAGCTAAAGCACGGTCATAATTTGCGATCGCTTCTGGATACTTTTGATATATACTATAGATTAAGCCTTTGTCATAAAAAGAGTTAGCAGACTTGCGATCGATATTAAAAGTTTTACTTATTTTTGCTCGTTCTTCTTCAACTACAGATGTAATTTCTGTCTTTTGTAAAAGTTGATTAAGTTCGCTATTTTCTTCAGTTTTTTGTAATTCTGATGCCACATTAGAATTTAATGATTCTGCTATAGTTTGGCGATTATCTAATAAAGTTAATTCTGGCTCTTTATTACTATCTAAATTTATATTTTTTTCAGTTGATAGAGGAGATGATGCTTGTGTTTCTGAAACGCTATTGTTTCTTTTTTGTAACATAAAACTTATCATAAATAAGCTTAAAGTGATACCTAAAAAACTAAAAACTTGTATTTGTTTGGTTTTGGAAGCAACCATAATCTAATTTTTTAACACCATTAAATTACTGTTTTCTTATTTTAAAGCCAAATAATGAATAATAGTAATAAATCAAGAATAGATAAACTAGCCTTTCAATTTTGCAAAAAAGAGCTTCTTTTTCCGTATTATTAATTATAAATTGCAACCAATTATTATTAAATATTAATCGATTATGTAAATCTACTAATTGTCAATTAAAACATAATAGTAAAATATACTTAATTAAAACAGAACAACTTAATGTAGTGTTAGTGAAAATACGAAAAATGGTTTTTCTCAATCAAAAAACGCTCAAAAATTTTTATACAGGATGTTGACCATAAAAAGGAATAACCTCTGTCCATTCACTCTTTAATCCCTGCTTCCATTGAGCATAAGCAAGAGATAAAAGACTATCTACCGTATGAGCAATCTCACTAGGAGCTTTTACCAACTGCCAAGGCTGCTCTATTTGAGCTAAAGTTTTTTGCCATTCTTGCTCCGTCACAGTGGTATCCGTTAGGTAATCAGACCAAATTCCTGTTGAAGAAATTTTATAAATAGCAACAAATAATTGTTCGCGACGAGCATTCATTTGCACTGCTACTAAAGAATCAGGTTTAAAGTTACCCAAAGTAGAATGAGCTACAGCAGCTAAAGTAGAAATACCATAAACGGGAACATCTAATTGTTGCCCTAACGTGCGAGCTGCAACAACACCAATCCTTGTCCCAGTAAAACCGCCAGGACCTTTAGCCACAGCAATAAAATCAATATCTTGCCAAGATTGAGGCAATAAGATTTCTTGTAAGTATTTATGCAAAGAAGAAGATAAATCTCGTCCTAAATCCCATATCTGACGGCGACTATCTCCAGCAAAGTTATTTAAAACAATACCTAATTGAGGTGTGGTGGTATGAATTGCTAAACCGTATTTTTGAGATGCAGAGATAGTCATTTTGGTTTTGTTAAGTAATTAGTATGTAGTGCTTTATGTCCGATTTCAGTTGCATTGTATAACTTTTTGCAAAAAACATAAGTTATATTTTTATTCTGTGGGAAAACTATTGTGGAAGGTTTTTCCCTGCTTACAATTCATCATAGAGACACAAGAATCAATTTTCCGCTCGCTTTTGGGAATTATATAGCCAGGTAATTTTCTGCTTTTTTTGATATTCCATACTACAAGCTAACTCAGTGATAATTATGAGTCATAATAGCGATCGCATTATCATGTCTCCTCAACTTTTGCAGTTGGTCATGAATCATATTCCACAAGCCATTTTTTGGAAAGATTGCAGTTCTATTTATTTAGGATGCAACCAAGAATTTGCTCGAGATGCTGGTTTAACTCCAGAAGAAATTATTGGGAAAAGTGACTACGATTTACCCTGGACAAAAGAAGAAGCTGATTTGTTTCGAGATTGCGATCGCCGATTGATGGAGTCGAACACTCCTGAATTAAATATTCTCGAACCCCAGTTACAAGCAGACGGCAAACAAGCTTGGCTCAAAACCAATAAAATTCCTCTACATAACAACCTAGGTGAAGTAATTGGTATTCTAGGAACTTACGAAGATATTACCCAACAGAAACAAACAGAGGAATTATTAAACCAACAATCTTTAGCGATGGATGCAGCTTTAGAAGGAATTGCTATTTTGGCTGAAGATCGCTACATATATCTCAACCACGCTCATGTTGATATATTGGGTTATGAAAGTTCGGCAGAATTAATCGGTCAAACTTGGCATATTCTCTACGATAATGAAGAAAAGAAGCGAATAAAGCGAGAAGTTTTTCCTATTTTAAAAGCTCAAGGATACTGGCGAGGAGAAGCTATAGCTAAACGTCGTGATGGTAGTTATTTTAATCAAGAAATTTCTCTAACACTGGTAAAAAATGGCTCTTTGATTTGTATTTGTCGCGACATTAGCGAACGGCAAACTATATTACAAGATCGCAAAAAAGCAGAAACTAAACTTAAAAAGTCTCTCAAAGAATTAGCTGATTTTAAATATGCGTTAGACCGTTCCTCAATTGTGGCGATTACCGATGCCAAGGGAATCATTACTTATACCAATGAAAAATTTGGTGAAATATCGCAATATTCTCCTGAAGAATTGATTGGTAAAACCCATCGCATCATTAATTCTGGCTATCACGATCGAGCTTTCTTTCAGGAATTATGGCAGACAATTAATCGGGGTCAAATTTGGCAAGGAGAAATTAAAAATCAAGCCAAAGACGGCAGTTACTATTGGGTTAATACTACTATTGTGCCTTTTGTTGACGAACAGAATAAGCCTTTTCAATATTTGTCGATTAGAGAAGATATCAGCGATCGCAAAAATACAGAAATTGCTTTAGCCAACCAATTTTATACTTCTCAATTGCTAGAAAAAGTAACTCAAGCTATTCGTCAAAGTTTAGATACTCAAACCATCTTTAAAACGGCAACTAAAGAAGTCAGACAACTTTTGCAAGCAGATCGCGTAGGTATTTTTCAATTTAAGCCTGATTCTAGCTACCATTGTGGGGAATTTGTTGCTGAAGATTTAGCAGAAAACTTTCCTTCAGCAATGGCAATTCCCGTTGTAGATCGCTGTTTGAGAGATGATTATACAGGAGAGTATCATCCAGGAAAGGTTTTAGCGACTGCTGATATTTACAATGCAGGTTTAAGCGATTGTCACATCACAATTTTAGAGCAATTTCAAATTAGAGCCAATTTAGTCATTCCTTTACTACAAGGAAAAGATTTGTGGGGATTACTCTGCGTCAATCAATGTTCTCAACCCCGTGAATGGCAAGATTCAGAAATTGAATTAGTGCAAAAAATTGCAAGCAGAATGAGTATTGCTCTTTATCAAGCAAAAATATTGGAACGAGAAAGAAAAAAATCAACAGAATTAGAACAAGCTCTCATTCAAGTAAGAACTCAAAAAGAATATCAAGCGAAAATTGCCACTCAGGAAAAAACACTAAATTCTATCATCAGACAAGTTCGTCAAAGTTTAGATGTAGAACGTATTTTTCAAACTACTACTCAAGAAATTAGACAAACTCTAAAATGCGATCAAGTTGCAGTATATAAGTTCACACCCGATTGGCATGGCAAGTTTATTGTTAATTCTGCCGTTCCTAATTTACCTGCTAATGCAAAAATTCCCAGAGAGACAAAGTGGAATGATACTTATTTACAGGAACATCAAGGAGGAAAATATCGTAATTATGAAATCTCTGCGGTGACTGATATCTATCAACAAGGATTTTCTCAATGTCATCTAGCAATTTTAGAAGATTTTCAAGTTCGAGCTTTTTTAATTGTCCCAGTATTTGTGGGCAAAAATCTTTGGGGTTTACTGGCTGCCTATCATCATTTTGCACCAAGAGAATGGCAACAAAACGAAATTAATCTTGTGGAACAAGTTTGCAATCAGTTGGGAGTAGCTTTGCAGCAAGCAGAATTATTACAACAAATGAAGCAAGCTAAAGAAAGTGCAGATGTAGCCAATAAGGCAAAAAGTGCTTTTTTGGCAAATATGAGTCACGAATTAAGAACTCCCCTAAATGCTATTTTGGGCTTTAGCCAATTGTTACAACGGGATAATTCCATCACTTCCCAGCAACAGGAAACCTTGAGTATTATCAATCGTAGTGGAGAGCATTTACTAGAACTGATCGATGATGTTTTAGAAATGTCCAAAATTGAAGCAGGAAAGATTACTCTTAATTACTATGACTTTGATTTAGATCGCTTATTGGAATCGTTGCAGCAAATGTTTTGCCTCAAAGCAGAATCTAAAGGTTTAGAGTTAATTATCGAGCGAGATTCGAGTATTTTTCGCTATATTCATACAGATGAAAGTAAGTTACGCCAAATATTAATTAATCTTCTCAGTAATGCCATTAAATTTACTAAAGTAGGCAGAGTAAGCCTACAAGTATTATTAGTAGATGAAAACCAAGAATTAGAAATAAAAAAACAAACAATAAAGTTTATTATTAAAGATACGGGAGTTGGTATTGCAAAGGATGAAATGGAAAATTTATTTAGTCCTTTTCACCAAACTCAGTCGGGTTTGCAATCTCAAGAAGGTACGGGATTGGGATTGCCTTTAAGTCGCAAGTTAGTTCAATTTATGCAGGGCAAACTGGTTTTGAATTCTGAGTTAGGAAAGGGAACGACTTTGTCTTTTTCAATTCCTATTTCAGAAGCTAAAGAAGTACAAATTATTGCCTCAAAAAAAGAAAGAGTAATCGGATTAGCAGCAAACCAGCCAGAATATCTGATTTTAGTAGTTGAAGATAAATGGGAAAGTCGCCAACTATTGGTGCAATTACTAGAATCGATTGGTTTTATAGTCAAAGAAGCAGAAAATGGAGAAGAAGCAGTTAAAATGTGGGAAAAATGGCAACCCGATTTCATTTGGATGGATATGCAAATGCCAGTAATGGATGGTTATGAAAGTACTCAAATTATTCGCGCCAAGCAACAAGAATTAGCTAAAACTAAAACCAATTCTATTATTATTGCCCTTACTGCTAGTGCTTTTAAAGAAGAAAGAGCAAAAATTATTGCAGCAGGGTGCGATGATTTTATGAGTAAGCCTTTTCAAGAATCGGCTTTATTAGAAAAAATGAAGCAATATTTGAATTTAGAATTTATTTATGAAGCGATTAAAAAGAAAGAGATTACAGAACAAAGCGATCGCCTTTTAAATAGTCAAGATACCTCAGAAATCCTTAATTTACTTGATACTAATTGGATAAGGCAACTACACAATGCTGCTTTGGAATTGGATGAAGATTTAATCTTCGAGTTAGTCGCCGAGATTTCTACTGAATATCGAGATTTAGCTCAAACTTTAACGGCTTGGGTCGATCTTTGTCAATTCGATTTAATTTTAAAATGCACAAAAGAATTAATTTAGTTAATTATTAATTTTTAATTATTAATTGCTATATTTGCAAACATTATCTTTGACGGTAGGAAATGCTGCTGGCTAAGCAGCATATTCCACTCCCGTGTTGACATTTTGGCACTTAAAATACTTTAATAAAAATGAACAAATCAAAACCTAATGAAGCTGTAATCTTAATCATTGATGACAATTTAGATAACCTCAAATTACTTTCTGATATGCTCGAAAAAAACGGTTATAAAACCCGTAGAGCGATTAATGGAAATTTGGCATTACAAGCATTAAATGCTACTAATTTTGATTTGATTTTATTAGATATCAATATGCCAAGTATGGATGGCTATCAGGTATGTCAAAAAATAAAAGCTAACCCTGAATTTGACTCTATTCCTGTAATTTTTATTAGTGCCTTAAATGATGTTTTAGATAAAGTAAAGGCTTTTAAGGTTGGCGGAATTGATTACATTACTAAACCCTTTCAGATCGAAGAAGTCACTGCTAGAGTAGCCAATCAAATAAGAATTAGGAATTTGCAAAAAGAACTAAAAAACCTCAATCAAAAACTTGACAAAAAAAATGAAAAACTACAACTAAAACAAGAAAGTCTTAAAAATTCTCAAGCTATAATAGTTAATAATTCACTAAAAGACCCTATTACTAACCTCAATACAAAAATTGCTTTTATGGGTCAAATCAGGCAAGTAATTAGTAAGTCAAAAGCACACCATATCTACAATTATATTTTAATTGTAATTCAATACGAACAACTGAAAAAATATCAATATCTTTTAAATTCAGAAGAAGAAAATAGATGCGCGGCCTTGATCGCCAAAAAAATCAACAAAGTTATCGGTCAAGATAGTTTTGCTAGTCGTTTAGACGATAATCGATTTGGTATTTTAATTCAAAATATTCCAGATTTGAAGGTTGCGATATCTCAACTACAAACAATACAAAAAAGTTTAAAAATAGATTTTAAAGCCAGTAATTATCAGATTAATCTCGACCCTAACTATGGGATAGTTGTAGGCGCACAAGAATATCAGAAACCAGAAAAATTACTTTATGATGCTCGAATAGCTTTAAACGAATCTTTAATCGAAGGTTACGGTAATTATAAACTATTCAAACCAGAACATAAATATAAAATTGTGCGCGAACTAGAGTTACAAACTCAGTTTAAAAAAGCTCTAAAAGAGCAGATATTTGGCATTCACTATCAACCAATACTATGTCTTTCTACTCAAAAAATTAGTGGTTTAGAAGCAACTATTGATTGGGAATACAATCGCGAAACCAAAATTACTCTAAGACAATTAACACAACTTGCTAGAGAGAAAAATTTACTTGAAGACTTTAATCAGCTTATTTTGCAAACTATCTGCGATCGCTTAAGAAAATTACAAGAAGTTTTGATTTGGCACAATAATTTAGAAGACGACATTACAAGTAACTTTATTATCAAGCTAAAATTAGCAACCGCACAGTTGTTACAGTCAAACTTTCCTCAACAACTGAATACGATTATTACGCAAAAAAATATTGAAAAAGAAGGTATTTTACTAGAGTTTCCCGTTGAAGTATTTATCACTAATTTCGAGCTTGCCCTCAAAAATATAACCGCACTTCAGCAATTAAAGATTAATCTAAGTATCGATCGCATAGGAACCGATCTTATAACTACAATGTGTCAAAATAATTTAGCTATTAAGAATCTAACTATTAATTCTCACTTGTTGCAAGCTTTAGAACAAAAAGACACAGATATTAAAATAAACCATCATCTTATTGAAATTGCTCATAATTTAAATATGAGTGTAACTGCTACTGAAATTAGTAATCCAATGCAATTAGAGATTATCAAACAGCAAGGGTATGATTTTGCTACTGGTAAATATATCAATCAACTTACACAAGACAAGATCAAAGATTTGGATCGAATTAGTTCTTAATCCAAATTCATCAATTCTGTTGCCAAAAACTTAAGTCAATTTGTATTATTGTTACAACTCAAATTAATCCTATAGTCATTTCAATTAATTTCCGTATGCCGATCGATTTTGCTAAAACCGATAATCTTCGTCAGGGCGAAGGTTGATTCGCCCTTATATAATCGTATGGTTTTTATTTGGAATAACTATAAGTTTAATAAACTCAAAAAAAACATTCAAATGAAAATATTTCTAAGTGATTGCTGCCTAAAAAAACAGTTATCTACAGAGTTTTTTTGTCCGTTTTAACTTTTTGCAACAAAACCTAAAAACTACCTTTACTTGAAGTCTAAGGTCAAATAATTTAATACAACATTTAATACAATACCTTTTTCAGGGCATTCAGCAAGAGAATCACATTTTCAGGACGGCTATTGTAACCCATCAAGCCAATGCGCCATACTTTACCCCCTAATTCTCCCAAACCACCAGCAATTTCAATGTTGTATTCGTTCAGAAGTTTTTTCGAGACAGCTTTACCGTCTACGCCATCAGGAATTCTCACTGTGGTTAAAGTAGGCAAACGAATTTCTCGATCTACATGGCATTCTATTTTTAACTCTGCTAAACCTTCCCAAAGTAATTCAGCATTGCGTTGATGGCGTTGCCAACGTTCGATTAAACCTTCTTCTGCTACGATGCGTAAAGCTTCTCTGAGAGCATAATTCATATTAATAGGTGCAGTGTGATGATAAACTCTTTCTGTACCCCAATATTTAGCCAGTAGAGACATATCTAAATACCAATTGGGAACAGGGTTAGGGCGTTGTTGTAATTTCTCTACCGCACGAGAACTCATGGTAAAAGGAGAAGCCCCTGGAGGGCTACCAAGACCTTTTTGACTACAACTATAGGCTAAATCGATACCCCATTCATCTATATGCAAAGGAACACCGCCAAGACTGGTAACAGTATCAACTAATAATAAACAATCGTGCTGCTGACAAAGTTCCGCTACTCCTTCTAAGGGTTGACGTACCCCTGTAGAAGTTTCTGCATGGACTAAAGCTAATATCTTGGGCTTATGGGTTTCAATACCTGCTTTAATTTCTTCTAAAGTAAAAGCATCACCCCAAGTTTTGGTCATTTTACAGACTTTTGCTCCATAGCGACCAGCCATATCCACTAAGCGATTACCAAAGTAGCCCTTAACTCCAATTAAAACTACATCATCAGGTTCAGCCACATTAGCTAGTGTTGCTTCCATCGCAGCCGTACCAGTACCCGCAACCGCAAGAGTCATTTCATTTTCAGTTTGCCAAGCGTAGCGCAACAAATCCTGAATTTCATCCATCACTTTAAGATAAGTGGGGTCGAGATGTCCTACTGGAGGAACACTAATCGCAGATAATACTCTGGGATCTACATTAGCAGGGCCAGGGCCTAAAAGTATGCGGGGAGGCATATCCAACTGAGGAGTTTTTACCCGAAAGCGATCGCTTATTGGTATAGTAGCATTCATAATTATTGGTCATCTATAGTCTTTTTTTCTAACCCCTAAGTTTACTCTTTTGACCAGTAGCAATTACAGTTAACTTGTAGTTTGTTTAAGATTTGTTATCTAATTTTATGTATCTTGTCTTGAGTTATTTGCCTATTCTGCAATTTTGAAAGCTTCTAAACTGGCGTTGGTGAATGCATAATGCTGAGACAAGTTTTTACTGATCTATACTGTTATTCAAAATTATTTCAAAGCTTATAGCTCATAGCCTATAGCTTATAGCTACGAACCGTATTATTTGGGGTGACATTACTTAAATCAGCAACGCCCTAAACTTTATTAAAAAACATTCATTATTAAAATAAGCAATTCCATAAGTCGATCGTTCCTGTAACATTAATTTTATGCTGCACAGTCAAAAATGAATCATGAATACCCTAAAATAAATCCATTGAAGTGAAAAAGTATAGACATAAAGTTCAAAGTATTTTGCACTATAGTCCTAATTATTTACGCTCAGTTATCACTAATTAAGACTAAAAATATCATGATTTTTTTCACTTTATACAATGTTTCTCCTGTACTTAGACTCAGATTATGCAACTTGAGGTTCTAAAATAGCTTCTAATTGCTCAATTCCTTTATGTAGATGGCGAGTTACTGTCATAGGACTAATTCC
>NZ_LR213971.1 GCF_900659865.1 Hyella patelloides LEGE 07179 | reverse complement strand
CTATATTCTTTGTACAGCACAAATTATACAAAAAATGTATTACTAGCCACCTCTACTTTAAGAGCAATATCGATCTAGAACTTGAGATAGATAGATCTCGATTTCGTCCTTCTTTTTACAAAAAAAATAATTATGATTCAACATTCTGGAACTTTTTTACATCTGTGGTGGGATGTTTTTTTAGTCAAATTTCTCCATAATCAAGGGTGTAGTTATAAGATTATGTATTTTACGCGTGAAAAATCAAAAGCAGCAACAAAAGCGTGCTGTCGGCACATTTCCCACCCGTCAGGATGCAGAGAAAGCTCTAGTAGAGCTTAGAGATGCTGGCTTCAATATGGATCGAATATCTGCGATCGCCAGCAACCCTCAAGATGAAGAAACCCTAGCTAGTGTGAAAGTTAAATCTAGTTCTGAAAGAGCTAAAAATGGCGCAGAAACAGGAGCAATCATGGGAGCAACTACAGGAGGAATATTAGGCGTGATTGGAAGCCTTAGTGTTCTAGCAATTCCTGGTATTGGGGTGGCTACTGAGGTGGCAGTGTTGTTGGGTAACACTCTTTTAGGTACTGGTATTGGTGCTGCTGGTGGTAGTCTGGTGGGTGCGTTGATTGGCTGGGGTATCCCAGAAGAACAGGCTATATATTATAACGAGCTTTTATCTCAAGGTTATTACGTTGTCTTAGTAGAAGGTACAGAAGCTGAAATAAGCGGTGCAGAAGCTATTTTATTAAATCGTCAGATTCGTAATTGGAACGTTTATCAAGCTTCTAGCGATTCCACAGTGCATCGCTGAAGCGAGATTATAATTCTGGGGAATTTAACTAACAACTAATAACTAATAACCAAATAATGCTTGAATCTATTATCGATACAATTGATTCCCTCGGTTATGTGGGAATTGCTTTATTAATGGCGTTAGAAAATTTAATTCCGCCGATTCCTTCAGAGTTAATTATGCCTTTAGCGGGGTTTACCGTAACTCAAGGTAAGATGAACTTTATTTTGGTTGCTATTGCTGGAACTATTGGTTCAGTATTAGGAGCAACTCCTTGGTATTTTTTAGGTAAATATTGGGGCTTAAACAGAACTAAACAAATTGCAGATCGCTATGGTAAATGGCTAACTCTTTCAGGAGAAGATGTCGTAAAAGCCAAAGTTTGGTTTGATCGCCGAGGCTATACAGCAACCGCGATCGGTCGTCTTATACCAGGTATTCGTACTTATATTTCTTTACCAGCAGGTATTAGTAAAATGCCTTTAGTTTTTTTTCTAATTTATTCGGCAATAGGTACTATTTTTTGGGTAAGCTTCTTGACTGGTGCTGGTTATATTTTTGGAGCTAATTACGAACAGGTAGGAATGTATCTCAAGCCTATTTCTACTATTGTTTTAATTGGAATTTTTTCGGCTACTATTTACTGGGTTATTAAGAGAAAAGTCACAAGTTGAATTAGGATTTAGCTACAAACTAATTTTAAAGTAAAGTTAAGAAATAAAAAAATATGGATTACGAAAAATTTATGCATGAGGCATTGGTAGAAGCTAAAAAAGGTGACTTACCCTATGGTGCTGTAATCGTAAAAGATAATAAGATTGTGATTCGTGGCTACAATACAGCACAGACAGATAATGATGTTTCGGCTCATGGAGAAATTAATGCTTTGCGAGCATTTACTCAAAAATACGGTTATTCACTAAATGCTTTGTCTGGTTATACTCTATACACTACTTGTGAACCATGCCCTATGTGTGCAGCAGCTTGTGTTTGGGCGGGAGTTTCTAAGGTAGTTTTTGGTGCCTCAACAGAACAACTAATCAATCTGGGAACAAAACAAATAGATTTAGCTTGTAAAACTGTTGCTGAGAAAGGATTTCAGAATATCGAAGTTATTGGTGGTGTTTTAGCGGATGAATGCTTGGAATTGTTTAAACAACTTTAACTCTTTAAAGCAGTATTTAAAAAAATCAGATTTTATATTGAAGGTGGCTAGTTTTTAGCGATCTGATTTCTTGATTTTAGCTATTAGCCGTTATATTTTTCAGTTTTTGCGCAATTTGCTCTTGAAGATCGGGATTAATATCCAAAGCCTTATTATAAGCATTTTTGGCTTGTTGCCATTGTTGTTGTCTACAGTACGCATTAGCCAAACTAAGATAAATTTGCGCTCCAAAATCGGGATTAAGGGCGATCGCTTTCTGATAGGCGATAGTTGCATCTGCGGGATTATTTTCGCTCATTAAGACATTACCAAAATGTCTGTATACCCAAGGTGGTTGTGCTTCATCAAGCGAAATCGCCTGTTGGTATAGTTTTTTGGCAGAAAGGGTTTTACCCTGTAATTCTAAAAGTCTTGCTTGATGAATAGTACTATCGGCTTGTTCGGGATCGATACTGATAGCTCGATCGCTTGCTGTAATAGCTGCTTTTAACTCGCCTTTTGCTTCATAACAATGTGCCAATTGTCGCCAGCCTTGAATACTTTGTGAATCAATTTTTAAGGCTGCTTGACATAATGAGATCGCTTCTTGATGGCGATCGTTATTGCAGTGTTGTTCGGCTAAATCTAATAAGTCTTGAAAGGTTTGTTGACGAATACAATCTAACAAATCATCGGCATTATCGGAGTTATGGGAACGATCTAATATTTGAGTGCTAAAAATTTGGGTTGATTTAACCTGTATACCGCAAACAGTTACAGCATATTTTTCTTGATGTTGAATAATATTCAATTTTACTAATTCCCGATTTTCGGCATAAAAATCAAAGAATAATTCTACGGTTTGTTTTAAACTAAGGGTTTCTCCCTTAATGCGATATTGAGGTTTAATATCAAAATCAAGTTTTAAAGCTTGAGCAACGGAAGGATAAATCGGAAAGTCTGTAAAATCCAATACTTCATTAAGATGTTTTGGTTGATTATTAACGGGTAATTCTAATAAGTTTAAAATACACTCAGCCAGGTAATTAAGTATAGTTATGTCTGGATGATTTATAGTGTGAAATAATTTTTGTTTTCGATAGTTTTGACTTATGAAATCAGAAATACAAATATCTAAATCTTGTTCTCGACGGCGTAATTCATTAAGGGTTATTTCTAAATTTTTTAAAACGTACTCTGGCTGATAAAAATCATCTTGTTGAATTAAAGCAACTGCTTCGGATACAGTTTTACCACGGTCAAATAAATATAACAAATTAACATCGTGATAGTCACAAGGTTCGTTTATTTTATTACCATCACCATCTTTTAGATTAATAATTGCAGGATGATAACCAGTAAAATAAGCCCCAGGAATCGCTATTTTCTGGGAATTTGATGGCAAACGACTACATAAATAATTAGTTCCTAACTGTTCTATTCCTTGATAATCATCGGATACTAGTTGATGAATAAATAAATCAGTTTTAGCTATTTTTGATTTTAAATCTTCAAGATTACTTTTCTGTAATAAATGAACTGGTTGTAACTGGATAAATTGATAATTGCTAGCAAAATTGCTATGAGTTTCTAAAATTTCTCGAAGCGGTTCTATCTGACAATTTCCGTAAATTAGGCAATTTTTCATGTTACTGATGTTGAGAGTATTAACATTAATCCTCTTGCTTGTTTCAACAGATAGCTTTGTTAATATAGCATTACGTTAGAAGGTTAGGACATTTTGTAAATTGCTACTCGCGTCAACTCCTTACCCATCAATTAAAAGCTCAAAGGGCAATAGAGGTAATGTATAAATTACCCCTACAGCTTTCTATTTTGTATTCTTTATTCTAATTAAGATTTTTCTTCAACATACATCTCAGGTTCAATGGCATAATTATTTGCTAAACCTTCTCGATCTACTGTATAACCAGAAGTTGTATCAATGTCTCCTTCACTTTCAGGAGTTTGCTTAAATTTATCCCCTTCTCTTTCCATTCTGGCTGCTGTTTCGGCTGAAGTGATTGCGCGATCGTAATTAGCATCGTTGGGTGTTTTATTTTCCATGATTTTTATCTCCAAAGTGTGAATATAATTAATAATTTTAAAAGCGAGAATTACTTATTAACATTGGGAACAATATCAGGACGCTCTTTGTTTTCCCAACCAGCAGGACGTTTGGAATTGTACCAAGCGATCGAGCCAATAGTGACTGCTGCAATAAACCCTAATCCCATAACCGCTGTTGCTGCATAAGGAAAATGAGGTTCGCTACTAGCAATTTGTAATAAAAAATTCATAAATTTGTTTTTCTTTGTTTCTGAACTAATATAAATTTATCTTGTAGACTATTGCTTTCACATCTTTCTTCCTCTAGATAAGCGATCTGTCTGAAGATAGATTATGAAGTAAAAAGTTAAAGCTTGAGAGGTAAGAATTCAGAAGTTAAAATTAAAAAATTAGAAGTAACAATTTGATTATATCTTGCGATAGATAGCAATTATCAATTAAAATTGATAGATTTAGAAGTGACAATTAACAATAAATAATAGTCTGACTTTTTGTAGTTAGATAACCATTTTAAGACAAAAATAACATCAAAAAATGCTCGTGCTTTTTAAGCAAAAGCAGATTTCAAATTCACACTGTTAATTCGTAACTTGCGATTAAAGCAGCTTACAAATAACGGTCTAAATTTAAAGGATAACAATAATGACAGATAATCTATTAACTCGCGGACAACTAGAAAGAAAACTCTCTCAAAAAATTCAAGCATTCTATAATCGTAATTTAGGACATCAACCTTCTAAAGTAACTAGTCAATTTTTTGATGCCAAGCTAGCAGTCATTATTGAAGATTCAATTACTAATGCCGAGCAAATTTTGGTTGATGAAGGTCAAAACGATCTAGCTGAAAAAGTACGTTCTAATTTAGACGATGCTATTCAGCCAGAACTAAAACAATTGATTGAAGAAATTACTCAAGTAAAAGTAGTTGATATCTTGAGTGACGCTACTTTAGACACTGGACGCACGGGAATAATTGTTGTTTTGAGCAAAACTCCCAAGGTACGTAATCCAGAAAATATTCCTAAAGTTAAAAGTTAGAAATAAGTAAGTAGGTGTATTTACTTATAATATCCCAGCCAGTAGATAAATACTTCTGAAACACTCAGGCTAACAATTTCTCCAAATTCGGTTCTTATATTTAATTGTATCTACTTACTTAGTAAGTCAAAATTAGTAGTGAGATATTATTGCATTTTTAGCTCTCAGTTTTCAGTTTATTTTCATGCAGTTAATAGTTAATATGTAATATGAATAATAAGGTAATAAGAATCAAAAAAATAGAATCATTGCTTTCTCGAAAGATTAAGGACGTTTACCGAGATCGATTAGATCATAAATTGGATAATGTTTCTTACAAGTTATTTGATCGCACTTTAATCATAACTTTAGACGGCACAATAACTTCGCCCGAAAAGCTATTAAAGGATAACGATCGCCTTGATTTAGCCAAACAGGTAAGAGAAACAATTGATAGTATAATCCATCCTCGAATTCAAGATATTATCGAGGAGATATTAGATGTCAAGGTTGTAGATTATTTAAGCGATACTACTATTGATAACGACATTACAGGAGCAATCGCTGTTTTTGAGTTTAAACCAAAGGACATTTAAGACAACTGTAAACTTTAAATTCCAGTTCTTCTATCAAATAAGGTTTACAGATATAGTCATTAAATCCCCCTTCGATCAGCTTATTTTTATCTTCTGTTTTAGTTAATCCAGTAACAGCAATAATTGGTATGTGAGAAATCTTTTGATCTTGTTTTATTATTCGAGTAATTTCTAGTCCATTAATTTTAGGCATCACAACGTCTAATAAAATAATGTCTGGGAATATTTCATATACTAAACCCAGACATTCTTCACTATCATCTGTAGCTGCATAGTTCATTCCCATTGATTCAATTACGCAGCTAGCAAACAACAAGTTGTCACGATCGTTATCGACTATTAAGACTAAAGGTTGATAACTTTCAGGTTGCTTTACGAAGTTTTTTCTCAAAGTGGAGTACATCTATGTTAAACCGTAGTTGTATCAAATAGAAGCACTCCTAAAGTGGCAATCAAGCACCTATAAAAGACTGGATCTAAATACTCACTAAGTTAATAGTCTTGACCTTTGCTCTATTGAGGAAAGCAGACTTTAAGTTAGAAAATCTTAGTTATGAATATACTACTAAAAATTTTTAATATTTTCAATATTTCTTAATTATTATTTTTAACCCTTTACAATACGAATAACAAACAGTATAGGCAAAACAAGAGTATTTCGTTCAGCAATTCTCATTTTGAAGTACAAAGCAGAGAAAAAACAGAGTAAACAAGGAAAATGGCAGTTGTGTTCGCGATTGTCATACGCGAACAATGTCATGATTGAATTGAGTAATGGCAAGCGAGCTAATTTTAAATAAAATAAAAATCGGCTTAAGGAGTTACTTAACTAACCCCGCTCGTAAAGCCCTAACTGCTGCTTGAGTGCGATCATCAGCACATAGTTTGTTGAGAATATGACAGACGTGAGTTTTAACTGTTCCTACGGTAATATAAAGCTTTTCAGATATTTCAGCATTGCTGCAACCAGCCACAATTAACTCTAAAACTTCTAATTCTCTGTCTGTCAAAGGGTAAGTTTCAATTAATTGCTGATACTCTTCTGCTACGGCTGTAATTGCTTGAGTATCATTATCTTCAGAAGCTTGAGGCGAAGATGTGCTTGTAGAGGTTGAGGTGACTTTGGTAGATTGAGCTTGTTTTAATACTATGCGAGCGATCGCAGGGTCGATCCAAGCATTTCCCTCATGGGTGTTGCGTATTGCTTGAACCAAGTTATCCATACTGACATCTTTGAGACTGTAGGAATCAGCACCAGCAGCAAACGCAGCCATTACCGCATCTTCGCTGTCATGCATGGTAAGCATCAAAACTTTAGTCTTAAAATCTGGGTTATCTGCTTGATACTGCTTGAGTTTCTGGGTAACTTCAATCCCGTCGATATCTGGTAAACCAATGTCTATCAACGCGATATCAGGTTGATGAGTTTTTACTTTCTGTAAGCCATCGTTTCCATTAGCAGCATTATCGATAACTTCTACATCTTGATACTGTTTGAGAGCAGCACATAATCCAATGCGACTTAGATCGTGGTCTTCAATTAAAACGACGCTAATATTACTCATCTCTACCAATAAAAACTATTTATTAAACTAATTATCTACCTTATTTAGAATATCTAATATTTAATTTTTAATTCCATCATTCTTAAGATGTATATCAGGAAGCCGAGATCGAAACATTGTAAACTACAATCGCTCAATATGACTCATTATTTTAGTGTTTCTTCATAATTTGGTTAACTCAGATACAACTTTTCTCTGTACAGGACAAAAAATAAAAAGGGAGCGAAGCTCCTTTATTAGAGAGTAAATTAGGCAAAGGAGTGACTTTTACTGTAGAAATCACTCGCAAGTATGATTTCTAAATATAATAATATTATTTAGCATAATATATATTTATATGAATTTTTTTGATAAGAATGAGAAATGTCTGTTGCGAAAACGGTTAAAGGTAGTTATATACTGGCGGTAGATGATAGTCCTGATAATCTTTTATTAGTTCAATTAGCTCTCGAACAAGAAGGTCATCAAGTTATTTTGGCTCATGATGGAGAAACAGCATTAAAGCAAATTAAACAAGCTCCCCCTAATCTTATTTTATTAGATGTGATGATGCCTGGCATGGATGGTTACGAAGTGACACGGCGCATCCGTCAAGATAAAAGTATTCCTTTTATTCCCATACTTTTAGTTACTGCCAGAGAAGAATCTAGCTTAGTTGAAGGATTAGATGCAGGTGCAGATGAATTCGTCCGTAAACCGTTTCAAATTGATGAACTACAAGCCAGAGTGCGCTCGATGTTGCGCCTTAAGGAAACTATCGATCAAAGAGAAAACTTTGTTTCTTGTCTGACTCACGATTTACGCACCCCTTTGGTAGCTGCTAACCGAATGCTGGCTCTAATTAGCCAACAAGCCTTTGGTAATGTTACCTGCGAACAACAAGAAGCGTTCGCAAATATTGTCAGCAGCAATCAAAATATGCTGGAAATGCTCAATACATTGTTAGAAACCCATCACTATGAATTAGGGCAAAAAATTCTCAGTTTTATCCCCGTCGATTTGCAACAGTTAATTTCTGAAGTCGTTACTGAACTCGAACCTCTAGCCATAGATAAAGGGATTAAGTTACTACACAATCTGGAAAATGATGTTTCTAAGATTAAAGGCGATCGCTTAGAGTTGCGTCGAGTAATTACTAATTTAATTGGCAATGCCATTAAGTTTACCGATACTGGCAGCGTTCAAGTGTCTTTATCTCAAAATGACTCAGAAGTTTTGGTAAAGGTAGAAGATACGGGAATTGGCATATCACCTCAAGAACAGCAAACTATTTTTCAACGATACTATCAAGGAAACCACAGGCGATCTGGTAAGGGCTTGGGTTTGTACCTCTGTCAGCAAATTATCAATGCTCATCAGGGAAAACTTACAGTGCGATCTCGAAGAGATTCGCCTAGCAACGAGCATTTAGGGCAAGGAACTACTTTTACTTTCTCTATCCCTAAATCTTGATTTTGTTGATATTTGTCAACACTCGCGCGACGGCTTCGCTAGTCCTTTAGGGAAGCTAGTCCTTTAGGGCGTTCGGTAAGTCCGCGTATGCACGAGGTTTCCAAGGGAAGCTTTTGACAAAGGATCAAAGTCTAACTTTTGACTCATTACTAAAATTTTCGATTAATTTAATATTTTATTAGATGAAATTAGTTGTTGCGACTGATTAATAATACCCATCGTTGACATTAACCCAATCTTTCAAGAGACAGCTTATTGCCAGCGATCTACTTAAATCAAAAAATAATGGCTCAAAACTTACCTACTAGCGGACAATTAGAAAGAAATCTTTCCCAAAGTATACAAAAACTATATCGTCAGGAATTAGAACATTCTCCTAGTAAAGTCACCTGTCAACTTTTTGGTAATCAGTTAGCAATTGTCATCGAAGATGCACTAACGGCTGTAGAAAAAACTTTGGCTAATACAGAAGAAGACAGTAAGACCGTTAAACAGTTAAATGGAGCTATCAACGAGGCAATCGAATCTAAGTTGAAAACTTTAATTGAAGAAATATTAGCTGTTGACGTGCATGATATTTTGTTTGATTCTACTCTCAAAACTAACCGTACTGGAGCGATTGTAACTCTCGCTCAACCACCTCAAGTACGCAACCCTGAATCGATTCCTAAAAATAAAAATGGTAAGAGTAATAAATAAACACCCCAATGAGATCGACTTCAGCGATGCTAGCTAACAAGCCAACATCCTCGGTGAAAAACAACCCCAGCAAGGTGAATATAAGCTGAGGCTAGCTTCCAGTGAGGTAAACTTCAAGTGAGGTAAACTTCAGTAGATGCTATCTCGGCTTATTTACTAACGTAATTTATTTTAAAGTTGCGTTACATTTATCTAAAGATAGATTTAGTTGGCTCTGGCTATGCAGATAATTGTCCTCCTGCTACTTAACGATCCTTCTAACTGTCTACTTTTGAATAACTACTACAGTCAACTTTTCGGAAATTACTACTCTTGATAGTGTCAAGTTTTATTAAAATTTATTTACAATACACATATAATATAGATAAATCAAGAAGGCAAAAATTATGGATAGATTAGAAAACAGTCTTTCTATGGAGCAAGAATTTAACCATAGGACATTCAGCGATTGCGTTCAGCAATTATCCCACGAAGAAGCTCAATACCTACTGGTGCAAATGCATAAACAGATGATGTTTAAGGACAATCTCTATAAAGAATTGTTTTTAAGTCAGGAAAAAGATCTTGTTGACTCTCTATTTGGAGCAAAGAAGAATTGAATAATCTTGACAATAATCTTGACATAGTGCAACCACTAAGGCTTCTCTCGCAAGTAGGAGAAGTCTTTTGTTTTATAGAGCTTTAGAAGGATGTGTACTGCTCTCATAAGTTGCTAAATATATTAAGTAACGAGGAATTTAGACATATAACTAATTTAGATGAAAGGTTTAAAGGGCAAAAACGTTTTAGTTACAGGGGCAACTTCAGGTATAGGACAAGCGATCGCAGCTAACTTTGCTACAGAAGGTGCTAATGTAGCTCTCAACTATCGCAACGATCCAGACAAGCTTGAAGAGACAAAAGAATTAATTGATGAAATGTGTACTCAAGTTGGAGGTTGTGGAGGTAGAGAGTTACCTGTAAAAGGAGATGTCTCCGAAGAAGCAGATATTATTCGGATGTGCAATGAGGTTGTCGAAAAACTGGGTAGCCTGGATATTTTAATTAACAATGCAGGTATACAAACCGCTTCTCCTTCCCATAAATTAAAGACTTCTGATTTTGATAAGGTAATCCAGGTTAATTTGCGCGGTGCTTATCTTTGCGCCAGAGAAGCCATTAAACACTTTTTAGATCGGGGTCATAGTGGCATTATTATCAATGTCTCTAGCGTCCATGAAATTATTCCCAGACCTACTTATGTGAGCTATTCTATGAGTAAAGGTGCAATGGAAAACATGACCAAAACTCTAGCCCTAGAATATGCACCTCATGGTATTAGGGTAAATGCAGTTGCCCCTGGTGCTACCGCGACACCTATTAATAGCTGGACGGACGATCCTCAGAAAAGAAAAGAGGTAGAAAGTCATATTCCGATGGGAAGGGCGGGGACTCCTGAAGAAATGGCTGCAATAACGGCTTTTTTAGCTTCTGATGATGCCTCATATATAACTGGTCAAACTTTATTTATTGATGGTGGTCTTACTCTTTACCCAGACTTTCTTAAGCCTTGGTCTGCGGGGGAGTAATAAAAAAGTATGAAGGATCGAACAAACGTGACTCAGATATTTTTTTCGTCTAGCTCAGATACTAAATCACCACAACTATATTGCTTGTTCTTATTTGAAAGCAATTGACAATTAATTTCAAAATTACTTGCAGTGAATAACTACGAGATATCAAACAAATAATCAAAATCAATCATGGCTAATAATTCTAGTGACACCGTCAGAAATTATTTAAAAGAAATTGGTCGCACTCCTTTATTGAGTGCAGAAGAAGAAGTAAAACTTGCTAAACAAATTAAAGCAATGTTACCTCTGTTAGACAAGGAAGATTTAACTCCAGAAGAGAAAAAGATCATCCGTCAAGGGCAAAGAGCTAAACAAAAAATGGTGCAAGCAAATTTACGGTTAGTAGTTTCTGTTGCTAAAAAATATCAAAATCGTGGTTTATCAATGCTTGATTTAATTCAAGAAGGTAGCATTGGTTTGATGAGAGGAGCCGAAAAATTTGATGCTAGTAAAGGTTATAAGTTTTCTACTTATGGTTATTGGTGGATTAAACAAGCAATAACTCGTGCGATCGCAAATCATGCTCGAACAATTCGTTTACCAATCCACATTACTCAAGACCTCAATAAAATTAAGAAAGTAACTCGTCAACTATCACAGAAGTTAGGCAGAAAACCAAGAGATAGTGAAATTTCTCAAGAGCTAAATATCGATATTAAAAAGTTAAAATATTTGATAGAAGCATCAAGAATTGCTAGTACTAAAAGTTTAAATATTACTATTGATGAAAATCAGACTGAATTAGGGCAAATTTTAGCTGATGATGGTGCTTCTCCTTCAGATTTTGTCACCAACCAAGAAATTCGCACTCAGATCCAAAATCTACTATATACTTTATCCCCAAAACAGCGAGATGTTATTAGCCTGCGTTATGGCTTGAATGACGGCAAAACTATGACCTACGAACAAATAGGTGATGTCTGTGGTATCAGTCGGGAAAGAGTCAGACAAATTAAAAATAAAGCTATGAAGTTACTCAAGAAAAGAGCAATCGATCTTTCAACTTTGGCAGGATAAGAATCAGTCAACAAATACGGTTGGCTAATTAGTAACTAACTCAGTAAATCTTAACTTTCAATTTCTAATAGCGATCGCTTACACTTTGATATTCTATTTGTTGTTCACTATAGTTAGTCACTATCTCTAAACTTACTTTAGCATCAACGATAGATTAGCGTTCGCTTCTAAGAGTTTTTGAGCCTTTTCTACGGTTAAAAAATGGCTTTTAGTACAAGAATTAAAAGGGAAAAGCGAAGAGAGAAAAAAAGTTATAACTTATCTTACAAATAAGAAAATTACCAAAAATCATTAATCTATCCCAAGATATATTTTTTTTATATCCCTAGCTAGAACTCAATAGTCCTAGTAATAGGAGACAATGAGAGAAATTTTTCATTTTTCAGTTTATCAATTTTAATTGCAATTATATGAATTGGAATACTTTATCTTGGGATACGTTATCTAATACTTTCTTTGAAAATAGTTTAGCTGATTATTTATTAGCACTTGCTGTTATTGTAGCAAGCAAGATTGTTGTCAAAATCATTCGTCGCTTTGCGATTA
>NZ_LR213970.1 GCF_900659865.1 Hyella patelloides LEGE 07179 | reverse complement strand
CTAATTCTTCTTTATTACTAGGATTACATAACTTAATTGATAGCATTAATCAATTTCCCACACTGCTTCTTTCTGGATAAATCACCTTATTTCGTAATCTTTTAATTCGGAAAGTGACAGAAGAGGGATAACCACTATTTGTGGCTTAATTCCAGTTTCCTAACAGCAATATTTTCAAAACTTTTTCTGATTCTTGTTGGGGTAAGATAGCCATTTTACTAATTACGCTGAGATCGGCAACTTGACGATAAGATGCAGAAATAGAACGAATATTTTCTAAAGGAATATCCAAAAGTATCGGAGAACTATTGCTTAAAAAACCACATAATTCGGCGGATTGGGTTTGAGTCAAAATTAAGAAGCGATGAGATGAAGTTTCCGCAGTTTCAAATTCCGACTCACCATCCTGTAGTTTTTGCGCTAAATCGATAACTGTAATAGTTTGTCGATCCCATTCTACCAAGCCCAAGCAATCTTTGAGCGGAGCATCAAGAGGAGGACAGATGATAATTCTCAGAACCGCTTCTATTGGAAGAGCAAACCAATAGTTTAGTACCTTGAAAGCAACAGCTTTGGAGGTATTTTGAGTAACATTCTTGCTACTAGATAATTGTGGAATAGAGATAGTATTAAGCATAGAATTTTAAAGAGAAATTAATTCAGAAACTAAGTATAAAAGTTCCTTTTCTTTGGCTGGTTTTGTCAAATATCCTTTAGCTCCTAAAGATAAAGCAAGTTGACGATGTTTTTGTCCGCTACGAGTAGTAACCATCGCAATAGGAATTTGAGAAAATTGAGCATCATTTTGGCAATAACTCAAGAGTTCAAAGCCATTTATTACTGGCATTTCAACATCAGAAATAATTAAATTAATCTCAGAATTTTGCTCTAAAGCAGCAATCGCTTCTTGACCATTAGCAGCTTGAATAATTTCATAACTACCCTTTTCTAAAATCATCACTAAGCTTTGTCTTTGAACTATGGAATCTTCTACTACAAGAATGGTTGGCTTACGAAAAGAAATCGCTTTAGTATTGGAAGCGATCGCAATTTCTGTTAGACTAGATTGAGATAATTCAAAAGATGGAGTAGCTGTTTCACTAGATTTTCGACTAGATTGACTATGAGTTTGAGCTACTAATTCTACGGGGTTAATTACTAAGGAAAGATTACCATCCCCTAACACACTATAACCTTGGATATAGCTGGGTAATATAACTAAACTATTTAAAGATTTAATAACTAATTCTTGTTCAATTAAGATTCTGTCTACTTGTAAACAGAGTTTTTTGTCTTCTGCTTCTATTAAAAGTAAAGACTTGTTGGGGTTTTTATCTTTTTTGGCAACTAAGGTTTCTAAAAGAGAGCTTTTACGAGCAATAATTGGATAAGGATAATCAACCAAATCTTCTATAGGACATATGGGAATTAATTTAGTAATGCCTCCTTGTTGTTCGCGCCACAAAAATTTATTGCTATCTCCCGTAATAGATGGTTGCGGTTGAAGTTGTTCGGGACTAGAAGCAATAATTCTCTCAATTTCCGTTGATAAAATACCGTAAATAATTCCTTGAGATTCACATAAAAGTAATCTGGCTGTTGTGAGATTGAGGGGTAGTTGTAGAGTAAAAGTAGTTCCTTCACCTAAATTAGAACGAACGGAAATTGTACCATCCAGGCTGGTAATTTGACTCTTAACTACATTTAAACCCACTCCACGACCAGATAAATCGGTAACTTCTGAAGCTGTAGAAAATCCTGGTTGAAATAAGAAGTCTATAATTTCTGAGTTAGAAATACTATCTAGTTGAGAGGGTTCGAGAAAATTTTTTTCAATTGCTTTGATTAATACTTTTTCGAGATCGATCCCTTTACCGTCGTCTTTAATTTCGATAATAGTACGGTTACCTCGATTATAAGCTCGAATAGTGATTTTTCCTGCTTCTGACTTACCTTGCTGTAGTCGCACTTCAGGAGTTTCTAAGCCATGATCGTAAGCATTGCGAATCAAGTGTAGTAAAGGTTCATAGAGTTTTTCAGCGATCGCTTTGTCAATACTAACTTCTCCCCCAATAGTCTTTAATTTGGCGGGTTTTTGGTGGCTAGCTACCATTTGTTGAAGATGGCGGGGAAAGCGATTGAGTACGGTGTTTAAAGGCAACATCCTCGCTTGTAAAAGTTCTTTTTGGGCGCGGTCTAACAGTTGTTTGCGCTTACTAACATGGAGGTAAGATTGTTGTAAAATGCGGTCTATGGCTTCAATTTTGTTTCCCAACTGGGTCATTTTTTCCGTAACGGTTTGTAGCCTGAGATCGAGATCGCTGTAAACCTCCATCTCTAGAGCATCAAACTCAGTTACAGAATTGTGTTTTTTTTGTCTGATGAGGCTAGAAAAATTAAGCGTATTTCTGGGAGTTGCGGTTAAACTGGGAACTGTTTCTTTAGCTGCTACTGATTGGTGATGACGAAGTTTTCTTTGTTGACGTTTGTAGTCACGTTTTTGTTGTTCTGACCAATCTCCCAGGCGAGATAATTCTTGCTGACAACGACGAAATTCTTGGAAAGTTTCTTTAACGAATAGTTGCAGTTGTTCTTGTTGCAGGTTTTGTTGATTTTCTTTGATAAATAGTTCCCCAACAGTATGATTTAGTTGGTCTAACTGCTCTATTGCTACCTTAATACTAGGAAGTATTGCATTAGAAGTTTTTTGAGAAGTAGATGATGTGATATCTGAAGCATCTTGACCATCAGAATCCACCACAGGAATACTTAAAACCGCAATGGATTGTAAAATTTCGTCTACAGGAGATTTTGCAGGAAGGCTTTGAGTTGCATTGAGTTGAATATCAGTTACTTTTGATTCTAAAGTAGCAACCTCTTCGATAATCGCTGCTTCTGGCTCTGTTTCCTCCACAAAAGTCTCTGTATCTACTTCTGATGAGAATTCTTGGGCGACTGTTTTAGAAATAGTTGTCAATGCGTTGGAATCTACAGCAAAAGCCATAGTCATCTCAGAACCATCATCTATGGGTTCAAAGAAGAAAGAATCATCAAACATTTCTGCTTCAGGATTGATAGAAGTTGCTGTTACCCAGTTTTGTAATTCAGCAGAAACCTCTCCTCCTTTTTGGCGATCGCCATCCAAAATATCAGCCCTTGCTTGATGGAAATTTGCCAAAGCTTCTACCGCAATTTCTAAAACATGATCGGGATTTTGTTCGATAGCTGTGATAGTTGTTTCGGCAATTTCAGTCAATCCTGGTAACTCATAGGAAGCACCCAAATCGGCGAAAAACTCAGTTTGCGATCGTAGAACTTCTTCAATTTCTTCCAGGTTTTGACTGACAATCACCTCTTCCAGCAATTCTAAATCTTGAACCACACTTTCCGCAAAAATTGACCCCACCACATCAAAGCCTAACTCTTCTGAAGTGGGAAGTTCGGCTTCTCGTCCAAAGAAATCTCCTAACTTCTCTTGTAGTTGAGCAAAAACCTCTGCTGTGTGTTCTAAAATTGTATTCTCGTCATAAGGAATGTCGGAAAGAGTCGCGCTTAAAGGTTCGCGCAAACAATCATAACCTTCTAGCAATAAAGCACCCAGTTCGGTATCGATAGCTAATTCTTCAGGATAAAGAGCCTCAAACACATCTTCTAGGTGATGGGCGATGGTTTGAATTGTCCCTTGCTCCACACTAGCAGCACTTCCTTTAAGAGTATGTGCGCTTCGCATCAAAGTATGAACTTTCTCTACCGTTTTTTCTTCAATCAGACTCAGTAGAGTTTCTTCAATGATTTGTAATAACTCTGGTGCTTCCCCCAGAAAATATTGATATAGTTCCCCTTGGGAATCTGATTCGATACTCATAACAATTGTTTATAGAGATTACTTTTAAGTAGCAAGTTCTTTTCAAGGATGAATGATGAACGATGAACGATAAAGTAAGAAATTGTATTTACTCCATCCCTCATTCCCGATCCTTCATCCTTGATTGCTAGTCAACTTTAAAACGACTGACACTGGTTTGTAATTCTTCAGAGGTAGTTAATAACTCTTGGAAAGATTGCGAAATCTGCGTAGAGTTGGCAAAGGTTTTATTTGCCAAAGTGGAAACATCAGTCATCGCTTCAGTCAAGGTTTGCGACTGTTTATTTTGAATTTTGGTAGCTTCGGTGATACCTGCAACCAAACCGCTAATTTCATTAGTTACAGCCACAATTTCACTCAAGCTTTGGCGAGTTTCATCAACCAATTCTGAACCTTGAACAACTTGAGCAATACCCACTTCCATCACTGCGGTAACTTCGCCGATCTCGGTTTGAATTTCCGCTACCAGTCTTTCAATTTCGGTAGTGGCGTTAGCTGATTGATAAGCGAGGGTACGAACTTCATCGGCTACCACTGCAAAGCCTTTACCGTATTCTCCTGCGCGAGTTGCTTCAATAGCTGCATTAAGAGAGAGCAAATTGGTTTGAGTGGCAAAATTATCAATCAGGTTAACTACTTTAGAAATCTTTTGGGAAGCTTCACCCAAACGCTTAACTTTCTTGGCTGTTTCCGATACTGTATCTCGTACTTCTAAAATACTATCTACAGTTTGTTCCATCAAAGAATCGCCGTTTTGGACTGTTCGGTTGGCTTCTCGAACTGCTTGACCTACTTTTTCGGCGTTCATGGTCACTTCTTCAGTACATTGAATCATTAACTGTAACTCAGAAAGAGCAGTTCCTAAGCGGTCAACCTGTTGTTGTGCTTGGTCGGATAACTCAGTTACAGAAGAGGTGTTATTACCAGAGGTATCACTAACTTTAGTGGCAGAGATTTGTACTTGTCGGACTAACTCCCGCAGACTTTGAATAGTAGTATTGTAACCATCAGCGATCGTGCCAATTTCGTCTTCTGAGAGGGGAGCGCGTACGGTTAAATCTCCTTGGAAAGAAGGCTGTAAGGCTCGTAATACTCTCAATGCACCTTGCTGTAGCTGTTCCCTTTTAGCTCTTTCTCGATCTGCTGCTGTGGTTAATTCTTGTTCTTGAGTGCGTAGCTTGGTTACATATTCTGTTAACTGTAAGATAATGCCAATCTGTGTACTAACCTGCTCAATAATTGCTGTTTCCGAAGTTTTCCACTCACGGGGAGCATCGTTTTGATAAACCCCTAGTAAACCCCATAGTTTATCTTCTAGAAAAATAGGAGCAATGACATAAGCTTTCGTTTCCCATTTTTCTAACAATTCGAGATGACGGGGAGAACGATCAGCTCGATCGATATTATTAACTGCTAAACTTTCTCCTTGAACGTAATAGCTTCCTTGATTTTTTTGAAAATAGGTTCGATCGACCTGGGCTAAATCTGTACCTACAACAGCATTCCACTTTGCATCCACAGATTCAATTTTAAATTCTCCACCACCGTCAGTATGAAACTGACAAATACCTACTCGATCTGCTTTGAGTACTTGACGTAGTTCTTCAATTGTAGAATTTAAAAGGCTATCTACATCAAAACTGGTTCTCGATAAACCAGCCAAACGACTCACTAATTGACCAGAAAAATTAATAATAGCTGATTCTCTGACGTTTTTTTCTTTTAATTCTTCTATATACTCAATTTGCTCCATGGCAATACCAATTTGCAAACCGATTTGTCTTAATGCAGCAGTTTCTTCTAGTTGCCATTTGTGAGAGCCTTGGTTATGGTAAGCTCCCACTAATCCCCATAATTTCTTGTTTGCGCCAAAAATAGGTGCTATTGCATAAGCTCTGGCTTCAAACTGTTCTAATAGTTCTAGGTGACAGTCTTGATGTCCAATGGTATAAATATCTTCAACAGCAAAGCATTCTCCGTGTTTGTAACGTCCCCCTTGAGTTTCTTGCAAATAGGTATCTTGCACTACCAGCATGGTGTCAATCAGTTTTGACCAACCCCCAGCTACAGATTCGGCAATAAATTTACCACTCCAATCTGGCTCAAAGCGATAGATAGCTAGGCGATCTACTTCCATGAGTTTTCGCCCTTCTTGGGTAGCAATTTGCCAGATAGTTTCTTTCTTTTCACTAGAGCGAATCCGCTCTAACATTTTGGTTAAACCTTTTTCTAGTTCAATAGTTTTGTTTTTCTGCTGTAACTGGAATTGAGTATTACGCATTGCAGCAGTTTGTTGAACTGGGGAACTCAGGTTATGGGCATATTCTTGTAGTAATCTTACTTCTGACTCTTGCCAATTACGAGGATGAGAATGTTGGAAAACGCTCAGAAGACCAATTAATTGTTGATTATGAACGATGGGTACGGTAATGTATGCCTCTACTTCTAATGCGTCTAACTGTTCTTGGAAACACAAACTGAGCTTTTTAGTTGCTACATCATCTACTGCATAGTAAGGCTGATAGTGATCGGGTAAGAAGTAGTCTTTTTCAAGGGTAGAACCAGCAGGTTTCCATTGACCATCAATGACTTCGGCTAAAACTTTACCGCTACCGTCAGGATGATAGCCATAAACTAAAGTTCGCTCTACTTTTAAGCTGTTACTAATTAGTTGTAGTCTTTCTGTGATTGATTTTTGGATATCTTGGTTAACTTTATTTGCCAGATCGGATTGCTGTCCGAAAGCCAGAAAAGGACGAGCCGTTTGCAAAGCTAAAGTCAATTCTACTGTAATACGATCTAAAAGATTGATTTCATCCTCTTGCCACTGTCTAGAGGATTCTTGCTGCACCACTAATAAGCCCCATACAGAGCTAGCAGAGTTAGTATTAGACAAAATTGGCATTGCCAAAGAAGCCTGGGCTATTAGCTTGTCCGCCGACTCAAAGTCTTGGTTCGGTTCTCGCTCGACAATTACAAAACCTTGTTTTCTATAATGACTAGCTGTTGCTTGACCAAAATAATCACAAGAAACTATCTCGTTAATAATGCTTGCTTCTTCCGATGTCACAGCTTCAGCGATCGCAATTCCTTGAGTATCATTATGAAATTGATAGACAAAAACGCGAGTGGCTTTTAACTCTTGACGCACCATCGCTACTACTCGATCAAGTAACTTAGCAAAGTTTGTCTCTTGACGCATACGCTGAATAAATTTCCAGGTACGAGTTCGTTCTTGTTTATATAAACTAGTTTTAATTCTTTGCACTAAATCACTACTATTAGGCTTAGTTTCAGGGGTAATTTCGGGTTCAGGAATATTATTGTCAACTAAATTTTGATAATTATCCATAATAGGCATAAAAGAAAAATTATTAGAATTCATAGTTATTCAAAACAATTAATAGTAATTATTGTGGGCAATATAAGAGCCAAAATTAACTCTGTAAAAGATAGAATAAACTTTTAATATCCAGCAGCATAGAAGGTTTCCCGTTAAGGTCGAGAAAATAGCCTTGAAAAAGCGATCTCGCCGTTGGCGAGGCGCGGTGCGATCGCTTTTTGGCTGTAGTATTAATTTCTGCTACAGGTAAACAGTGTTGCGGATCGTAAATTTCAATCCCCTTAACCCTTTCTACCAATAGTCCAATAGTCTGATTTTCAATGGTGATTAACATCGCCATTCCCAATTGGCTGATAGATTCCCGCCGATACCAATTAGGTGCGCCTACAAGTTGGGCTAAATCTAAAATCCAAATTGCTTCACCTTGCCAATTAGTAATACCTAACCAATATTCGGCAACTTGGGGTACGGGTAAAATGTCTGTCAAGGCAATTTCAATTGTTCCTTGTAAATCACCTAAAGACACTAAGCCATTAATTTCTTCTTTCAAAGAAAATTGTAAAAATCTTTCTCCCTGTTGTTGTCTTTGGCGGTCTGGCTTTAACAACAAAAGATCGCTTTCTAAGAAAGAAATGTTACTGATAGTTTCTTTCACAATTACTTAATTAAAGATATTTATTAACTGTTAACACTAACTGATTTTCATCAATTGGTTTAGAAATATAAGCATCTGCTCCACTCATTTCACCCCAAGTTTTATCAATTTCAGTATTTTTAGTAGAGCAAATAACGATGGGAATTTCTTTGGTTTTAGGATTATTTTTTAACTGACGACAAAGCTCAAAACCACTCTGTCCAGGTAAAATAACATCTAAGACAATTAAGCTTGGTTGTTGTTGTTTTAATCTCAGTTGTGCTTCTTCTCCGCTACCAACTCGAAAAACCATTAAACCTTCTTTTTCTAAACAACGAGTTATTTGCTCTGCTTGGATTTCGCTATCTTCCACTAATAAGATTTTACTCATAATTTATTGATTAACTGTTAAATATTTTTCTAACATTTTAAGTAAGGATAACTTATCTACGGGCTTAGCCATAAAATCAGTAGAACCAACCATTTTAGCTCGCATACGATCTATTAAACCGTCTTTTCCTGTCAAAATTATAATAGGAACATCTTTTAATCTAGGGGTTTTTCTTAGTTGTGCGCAAAGCTCATAACCATTGATTACGGGCATCATTAAATCTAAAAAGATTAAGTTGGGCTTTTTTCTTAATAGGGTGGGAATGACTTTAATTGGCTCTTGAATTTCCAAAAAATCATAATTTTGTTCTAAGACAATATCTTTAACTACTTTACAAATTAAAGGACTATCATCTACACAAACAACTAAAGGGGATTTATTAGCTTTAGTTTTATGATATTTTGGGGGAGTTTTCTTACTAGGGGCTTTAGCACTAGCAATAGGTTTACTTGGATTGGAATCAATTACGGTCGAAGTTTTATTTTTAGTCCGAGGAACTTTTGAGAAAGTAACTGCTTCTAAATCAAACAAAGAAAGTACAAAACGAGTAACATCTAAAACACCAATTTTATTTTTAGCAGCAATTTTTCTTAATGTTTGATTGCCATCCATAGACCTAACAATTTTTTGTTCGACATCACTTTTAATAACTGATTTTAAAAGAGTTACTTGTTTAATTGTCGGATATAAATTAGGAGAATATTTAGAGAACCCCGCAGTTTCCCACTCATCCCATTGTTGTTTAGCTTCAGTCAGAATTGCATCAACATTTAAGAAAGGAAGCAAGAGTAATAAATTATCGTTTTGTTCTTCAGAAACTTTGTTACAAGATAAATTATCATTATTAGTTTCCCCATATTGAATTGCATCAAATAAAACTTCAATAGCGATACTTTCCATCAAGCTCGCCATTTGGCTTCTTTGAATTAAACCTTGTCCTTGTAAATCAACTAGAACTTTTTGCTCTCGATAGGGCTGATGTTCTAAAGGAATTTGCTGGAGTTGTGTGGGGGTGATTTTAGGGCAAAATATAGCCAAATGTCTTTGTAGACGTTCATTAGGATTGACCCCTCCTGTTACCCAACTCAAACGCCCTAAACGAAAATAAAGTTTCCATTTTAAAAAATCACCAGCTTTAATGACGAGGCTTCCTCGGAAAACCTTATCAATAAGCTGCAAAGATTCTGCGATTGCTTCTTCTGACTTCAGTGTTTTCATCCTTTCTATAATTGCCCTCCCTTCTAACGAAGAAGTCAGAGATTACTCCGCCGTACAACGACGAAGCCTGCTCTGACCGTTGGTCAACTCAACGGCTCTTCATCTAGACTTGATAATTGCCCTCTTGTTTTAAGATTCCCGAAAAAGCTTAAAATTAACCATTAAAATGAAAATTGTTGAAAAGTTTCATTGGTTATTGGTTGTCGCTTGTTAATAGTCACTAGTTGATTGCCTTCTCTGCTTTCTGAATAAGATTAAGTATTTTCCCAGAAAAATCTCAGATAATAATCATGGTGGATTTAGATTGGGTTTTTATCTTAATTAATAGTTCAATCAATCACTAGGAAATTTAAAGTAATGAAACTTCTACATTTATCCGCTATTAGTTTGACCTCTGCCTTATTATTGACTACAGTAAGCAGTGCTATCTTCACTCCTCAAGTTAAAGCAAATTCTGTCTCACAATTGACTCAATTAGTCGCAAACAAAGAAGCTACAGCTAATGTAATTGCTCAGGGTGATTTTGTCACAGTGGAACAAGATCATCCCACTGAAGGCAAAGCAAAAATAATTGAGGAGAATGGGCAAAGATATTTAGCATTTGATGCTGATTTTACAACTGCTGAAGGCCCAGCTGTCAAAGTATTGTTACACCGTAGTAATTCTGTCTCTGTTAATCTCAACGAGGAAGACTATATTACCATTGCTCCTTTACAAAGTTTTGATGGTACACAGAAATATTTAATTCCTGATGGTGTTGATTTAGATGAGTATCAATCTGTTGCTATCTGGTGTGAGCAGTTTAATGTCACCTTTGGTTATGCTGCACTGTAATTTGTAACTGGACAATTCGCTTTTGGATTGAAAAATACTTTTGTACTTTTGTTCTGTAATTTTCTTCAAAGGCGATCGCTCTTTTTTGTTACAATCATTGTAAAGTAACCTATTAGTTCTTTACCTGTGATGACGATTACTCAGCTATTCGATATTGCCAATCTTTTTGTTCTTCCTTTCTGGGCTTTGATGATTTTACTTCCAAAGTGGGGAATTACCAAAAAAATAATGGAATCTTTTTTACCATTTGTCGCCCTAGCAGGTTTGTATATCTATCTTTTTTCAGGGACAATTACTCCTGAATCGGCTCAGGCTTTATCCAATCCTCAGTTAGCGGATATCGCTCAATTTTTTTCCATTGAAAGAATCGCAGCTACAGGATGGATTCATTTTCTAGCCTTTGATTTGTTTGTCGGTCGCTGGATTTATTGGGAAGGACAAAAAACTGGAGTTTGGACATTCCACTCTTTAATTTTATGTCTCTTTGCTGGACCAGTGGGATTGCTATCTCACATCATCACCGCTTGGATTACAGAGCGATTTTTATCAACTTCAGAAGAGAGAGAAACTTCCCTTACAGAAGCATGATTTTGATATTTCAAGTTTTTTTTAGTTAACCAAGAAACACAGAAAGTTTTTAAGATGTCCTAGCCTATTAACGTACTGTTATATTAAACGTTTTTTTAGGTGGGACTACTTATTTATTTTCTGTTTTACAGTAAATTTTTTCTGGTGTTTCGCCAAAGTAACGAAACATAGCAGGACATAACCAACCTTCTAAATTATATTTTTTCCAGCTATACCAATTACCTCCATACTCTTCTCTAAGATAAATTAATTCTGCTTGATAGCCAGGAAAAGGAGATAGAGAAAATAGCATTTTAAAGCCTTTATCGGCATCAGTAATATTTTGGGTCATGATATCGATCATTTCAGGAATACCGCAGACAAAAGGTTCTTTTTCTAGCCCGACTCTTTCATCATCAAATACCCATGTATCTTCATAAAGATAGGGAAAAATTGCCATAATATGATTAGTCATTTTATTTTAAATCTTAAGTTATTAGGGCGTGCAACAAAGATTTTGCTGTGCAATATCGCGCTTAATTTAATAAACCCATCATGCATCTTATTCTGAGAGTGATTTGATTTTAGTTATCTCAGTTTGCCGTAAATTAATTGCGTGAAAGATGCTTAAAAGATCGCATTGCCATTCGGGTAATAATAGTGTCATTATAATCTCCTCAATACTGTTTATTAAACATAGTAAAATAGCCAGCCAGAGAGTTTTTGTGTAGTCAAAGCCAAATAATGCCACTGTAGCAATGAGTAAGGTTATACCCCATATTTTTGCCGTGTAAGTATGGAAACTAGGAAATTTTTTAAACTTAATTAAGCTGACTGTAAATAATGTCAGTTGAGCTAAGATTGCCAAGAATAAAGGAATTTGAAAGTCTAGAACTGTTTGAGGGTAAATTAACCAAACACTAATAGCAACACATAGGTATAAACAAATATCTGCCCAACTATCAGCCTGACGCAATTTAACTGTACTAACTTTTAAGCGACGAGCAATAATACCATCAAAAATGTCCGAAATTACCGCAATAATATAACCAACTATAAACCAAATAGTAGTTTGACCATCGAGGGCATCTAAAACAAGTAAAGGAGAGATTGCAAAACGAAGTCCTACTAAAATACTAGGAATTTTAGTTAGTTGAATCATTTTAGCTAAAAATATTCTAGGACAGATATATTGTATTAATATAGTTTACATTTGGGTATGTAGCGATCGCATTAACTAAAATTAACTTGATATCATGTAACAGTCGATCTTCTACGCTTAGTTTTGGTTATCCCCCTCGGACGTGAAGCTAATCCTTTAGGGCTGTTTTGATTTGGGTAATTCTTATTTTAGTACCTCCACCATTTCTTGAAATAATTGTGGCTTTACTCCACACAGACGTTTGAATTCTTTTTCCTGGAGATTTTTAAATTTGTTTGTAGGTCATTGACTTCTTCATCTCTCTAACCTACTTTTCTCATTTTCTTCCTATTAATGCAGGGGTCTAGTCATATTCAACTAACGGTACTTAAACAAAAATCAAGCCCAAATAAACCCTAAACTCGCTTTGTAAGCGACAAAAACGTCTAGATTATGATTGAGCCACTGAACAAAACGATAAGACATGGCTGTACGAAATGCTTCCAATG
>NZ_LR213969.1 GCF_900659865.1 Hyella patelloides LEGE 07179 | reverse complement strand
TTGAGACTTACGCCTAAAAATTGTCGTGGCTTATAAAAATCAAAAAGTAGGGTGGGCATTGCCCACCCTACCCTATCATTTAATTCTCTAATATTTCATGTCTCAGAATAAATAAAAGTAGCACGCAATCTAAATTTTTCAAAGTTAAATGCATAATTTCTACTACGTATCTCTACACAGAGCAAGAAAAATACGATCAAGCTGAACCCCTATATACCCAAGCTCTGGAGATTGCAGATCGGGTTTTGGGTTCAGATCATTCCAAAACGGAGACTTATCGACGAAACCTGGAAAATTTACGCGCACAGCAACAGCAAACAAGCGAAGATGATTCGTGTCCTAACTGAAAATTTTATTCTTCTAAGGAAATCAAATAATTATTGATTTGTTTCACATACAGAGGATATTGTTGTAGCGCAAAAGAAATTGCTTTAAATACTTGATTAGAATCTATTTCATCTTATTCATGAACCAAACGATTTCTTAATCCTGCTGATGGTGCTAATTCTCTAGCTAAATCTTCAGTTAGGACACCATATTTAGCAAGTTCTATAAATGCTTCAAAATTACTTACCACATTATCTGGTTGCAGTCTAGTTCAGAGAGAAATCTGGTTGTGTGGGTAAACGGAAAATTATGGGAATTGTTGCCTTAGCGTCAATCAATCTTCCAGAAATCATTCGACTGAAATTGACTACTATTGATAATTTTACTGCGCTTTTCATACTCGTTGTCCACAACAATCAAATTTTAAAAAGCTTAGAGCTTGGAGCTTAGAGCTTAAAGCTACGAACTAATAAGTCTCAAGCGGAAGGGTCTTGGTGAGCATTCCCTTGCGTCTTACGCCGACGCGGGGTCTCACCGCTAATTAACATTAGGCGTATTATATAAAAAATACTCATCTCTCAATCTTAAAATACTCGTGTCTCAACTCAGAAATACTCATCTCTCTATTCCAGGTTAAATATCACTGCGTTGTAGATTAACGTTTGTCGTGTTTGAGTACATCTCTAATTAATTCTAATGAATCTAAATGCGATCGATTGCTTTAAGTCTATTAAACTATCAATGATATAAATAATATTCACCAGGACAATTTTATTCATATTTAAACCTCAATACTTTTAATTGAGCTAAATCTTGGCATCAAAATGGTGTCAAAATGATGCCATTTATCAAAACAATCAACTTTTATCGTTATTGGGCAGCATCAAGAAGATGTTATTTTGACACCATGAAAAGGTTTAGTTTAAGGCTAACAGAAGCAGAATATATCAAGCTTAAAATCTATTGTGAAGAGCTTCAAATATCTATGAATGATGTAGTTAGGCAATTAATTAGAGAATGGAAACCAAGCTCTAAAAATATGTATAAAAGCCTAGAAAGAGAAGAAAAGCGGGGCTAAATTGGGAATAAGGCTTATTTAAATTTACATTAATAATTATTTTTTTTGATATTGGCTTATTTAAAGCTTATGTTAAAAATGACTATATTTGTATTATTTAATTGTTTTAAAGTAAAACGAAATCTTCAAAATATATAATTTTTTGTCTTCTTGCATAAGACAAAAAAACAAGAACATAAATAAAATCTAAAGAATATTTTTTAGTTTACAAAATCTATCAAATGTAACAGAATGGCAAAAAAGATTATGTAAACATTTATAAGTAATAAATCTAAAGTAAATTATCTCGCAATAGTATTGACTAATAGATAAAGTAAATTTTGAATTTTCTAAAACCATTTATTTTTTTGATGTCATTATTTTTTGACATTGGCTAATGTCCGCATCAATATAATTTGTTATTTTTAGAAATTAAACAATATAAATATTTAACATAGTTTTCGTAACTAAAAAATAGTCCGAGGAGGAACTTTGCTATGCCTTACACGATTCCCCCAAGTTGTTCCCATTGTGGTATTTGCTTACCTGAATGTCCAACAAAGGCAATTCAAATAGATAATAATAATGAGCATTGGGTAGAACCTGGTTTATGTAATAATTGCGAAGATGATAATTCTCAAGCCCCATGTGTCAGCAGTTGTCCTGACAGCTTGCCTCTTCCTTTACCTACTAAAAAAGGTAGATATAAAGCTGAACCAAGAGTCTTGAATACCCACCATCTTTTCGCCAATGGTCATAATAATCCGATCGCTTCTTCTATGGTTATTTGGGAAGCTTGCAATATATTGGCAAAAGGATCGGATTTTCCGTGGCAAATTGATAGTAGTGGCAAACTTTATTTTAAGCGTCAGGTCAAACAGGGAAAAGGCAAGATCGAGTTTCGGCTCGCTGATGATATCGATGCTAATGTCAAGCAGACTTTGAGTTATCAAGATGCCAACCCGATAATTGAAGCGATGGATATTCGTGCAGCTTGTGTGCATTTAATATTTGCTGCCTTGGCTACTAGCTTAGAAAAACCTTGGGAACAAGAGTTTGCCATCGATAATAAGCAAATTGAAACTTATTTGGGCTTAGACAAACGCAAAGACCTCAGTAAAGCCGCCAAACTCACTCTAATTAAATCCTTGATACAACAACCTTGTCAACTAATAGCTGATGTTGATTGGTTTCAACAGGGTAAAATTCAATCATTTTCTGTACCAAAAGACCGTATTTGGCATTTAGTGGCGATCGACAACCATTTTCAAGAAGATGCTCAAGGTTACAAACATCTTGTAGGTATGACCTTTAGAATCAGAGCAGGAATGTGGGCGCGGTATTTTCTGAATAAGCAGGGATACAAAAAATATGTTGCTTATTATCAGTACGGTACTCTACCCAAGTTTTTGTTAACCACAGTCATGACTATTTGGCATCAACATGAAGGGGCGGTGAGAATGATGCTGTGGCTGTTGTTTAAAACCAAAATGGGTAAACAACAGCGTGTTACTGTTCCTAGGCTAATGTATGTGGCGTATGGAGAAGCCAAAGTTAGAGAGGCTTCGCTACATCGAGAAAAACGAAAGAGATTACTACGCAGGTTTGAAAGTGACTTAGAAGTTCTCAATCATTATCAAGTAAAGCCTGTTTTCGATCCTGTTACCTATCCCACCGCAATTCAGCCTTTGTGGGCGAGATTGGCTGCTATTCCTGATGATGCAGAAGAAGCAATGGAATTTTGGATTAAAGATGGTTGTAATGAAACTAGCATTACCGACTCCGCACCGCCAGGAAAATGGAATTTATTGATGAAGGCTCGTATTCTTCATTTTGAATTACCATCGAATGGGATAAACAATTATCTCGTTGGGAAAATAAAAAACAACGCAAGACTCGTCGCCAAAGTAAAACTCACACTGTATCTAGTCTAACTGGCGAACAAATTGCTGGTGCGAGAAAACATTTGGGAATTAGCCAAAGGAAACTAGCGCAACAAATGGGCAAAAGTCAAAGCTGGATTCGAGATATCGAAAATAGTCGTTTTTCTGCCAAAAATAGCGATCGCCTGAAACTAAAACAGATATTAGAGATTGAGGAATAATTGAGTTGATGGTTAATGGGTAGTGGTTAGTCGTTGGTTGTTAATTTTTAAGAAGTTAAAGCAGGCTTCGTCTTCTCAAGGCAGAGTACCTTCAACCAGAACAACAAACCACTTGGGAAATTGAAGATTATACTATTTCGCCAGAAGAGAGCGAATAAAGAAGATTTAATCTCCTGTTTCTTCTGACCTCTAACCCTCAATCACCTACCAAACCGATTATCATTTTTGTAAATTGGTATTATTTTTGTAGATGGATTTAGTCTTTAAGTTATTTAATGAGTTCGAGGACATTCTTCTAGATCCTCAAAGCCTTTTGGTGATGCTAACCCAATCCAAGTATCGATCTTGTCGCGATCGAATCCTATTCGACGAATATCTTCTACTTGCATGAGCGGGCGACGAATCAGCAAAGGATTTTCAATCATTAGTTGTAATGCTGTAGTTTCATCTAAATTTTCGGGAACTATTTCGCCTAACTTTATTTGAGGCGCGGTTTGATTAAACCACTCAGTTATAGGGAGATCGCCAAAAAAAGGACGTAGGCTGGAAGCTGTCCAAGAAATTTTCAGCAGATTGTGAGTTGTTACTTCATGTCCCGAAGCCCATAATAAAGCTCTTTGCTTAGCATTATTAACACAGCCTGGTCTTTCATAAAATGTAACTTTTGCCATGATTATCTCCAATAGTGATTAGTGAATAGTCATTGGTCGTTATTCGTTATTCGTTGGTCGTTAGCCATTAGTCACATTAGTCATTAGTTATCAGTCACATTAGTCAACACTAGCGCGACGCGGAGCGAGTCCTTTAGGGTCTTTCGCCAACGCGGGGTCTGACCGCTTTGCCCCCAAATGCGATGGGGATAAACACCCTAATGCGACGGGTGTAAACGGATTACAAATTCCGCTTCTTTTGCACCGCAGGGTCGCTCGTCATTGGTTATTTAGACAAACAACAAATCACAAAAGTGAGGAGACGACTCCGCCCTCAAAGGGCGGACGGGGTTCTCTAGGGGCTGAATCGCATCCAGCCCAAGACCCCTCGACTTGTGCGCTCTGTCACAGAACAAATAACTACAAATAATGAGCTTTTAGCAGTGAAGTAAGGTCATTAGGATCGACATAAGCGTGCTTGGCTTTACCAGGCATCAAAATTAGGCTAGGAGCTTTTTTACATTGCTTCTGACAGCCTGTTAGTTCAATACTTACTCGGTCTTGTAATCCTAATTGGCTGAGGGTTTCTGTTAAAGCGCGATAGAGTTGCTTTCCTCCTCGCTTGGAACAACTAGATTTGCGACAGACCAGAATTTTGCCTTGTTTGATTTTTTCTGGTTTAGAAGTTGTCGAAACTGATGAAACAGAGTTAGATTCAAAAATTTGAGTACTAGTAGTAGTACTAAGTTTTTCAACGCTCTCAGTTTTCAGCTTCAACTTACTAATATGTCCCGAACCTTTTTGCTCCAATAATACGGATAGGCGATCGCCTTGTACTAATGTTGTTCCTAGAGTTTCCCGTAATTCTTTTGCTAGTTTAATTGGGATAATGCGTTCTCCCACCTGGACTCGAATATATTTAAGTTCGTTTCCTGGCTTGGGAATGAAACCGAGAAATTCTCCTTCTATTTTATAGGTCGATTTGGGGGCTTCTTGGGTTTTCATAATCTTATCTTTCGTTTTTTGTTGTTTGTCTTAGCAATCGACAATCCATTAGGGGAGAACAGCAGTTCATCCTTACCGACTAATGAGTAATGACCTATCCTCTTCTAAATCTTGGAACAGTGGGGTACTCAAATAACGCTCGCCGAAGCTGGGTTGAATCATGACAATTAACTTGCCCGCATTTTCTGGTCTTTTACCAACTTTGATAGCTGCTGCTAAAGCTGCTCCTGTAGAAATACCTGAAAGTAAGCCTTCTTCTTTTGCTAAACGACGACCATAATCAAAAGCTTCTTCGTTAGTAACCTTGACAACTTCATCGATCGCCTCAACGTTTAATACTTCAGGAACAAAACCCGCACCGATGCCTTGAATTTTGTGACTTCCTGGACTGCCACCAGAAAGGACATCACTGTCAGTTGGTTCAATAGCGATCGCCTGAAAGTCACTTTTGCGCTGTTTGATAACCTCAGCAATACCTGTAATTGTTCCCCCCGTACCAACACCAGCAATTAAAATATCTACTTCTCCATCGGTATCTGCCCAAATTTCTTCTGCTGTGGTTTGGCGATGAATTTCTGGGTTAGCAGGGTTTTTGAACTGCTGGAGCATAAACCCATTGGGTAGAGTTGCTGCTAGTTCTTCGGCACGAGAGATCGCGCTTTTCATACCACCGCTAGCAGGAGTTAATTCTAACTGCGCTCCATAGGCTTTTAACATTGCCCGTCTTTCTTGACTCATACTTTCAGGCATAGTTAAAACGATCTGATAACCTTTAGCAGCAGCAGCCATTGCTAGGGCAATTCCTGTATTGCCTGAAGTCGGCTCGATTAATACTGTTTTACCAGGAGTAATTAAACCAGCTTTTTCGGCAGCATTAATCATATTAACCCCGATGCGGTCTTTAACTGAGGATGCGGGATTCATACTTTCTAATTTGACTACGATTTGAGCCAAACAGCCTTCGGCAAAAGGAATCGAATTTAAGCGTACTAAAGGGGTTTTTCCGATAAGTTCTGTAATGTTATTGGCAATTTTCATGATAATTTTGTTAGTTGTTATATTGATGTCACCTGCTTATCTAATTTAACGTCCAATCGCTATGACATAGAGAATATCTTTATTTGTTCCTAAGAATTCCTGGATTTCATCATCGTGATAAGCTCCAATTCCACTACAGCCTATGCCCAAATAATTACTGATTAAATAAAGTCTTTGTCCGAGCCAACCAGCAGCTTGCATAGCTGTTTGATAGTTACTATAAGTGGAGGTTAAAAACAAAGTTACGGCACTATCTCTAGCCAGTGCTTGATTAACACACAAATATTTGGCTTTCTCGCTAAAATCTTTGCTTTGGAGTAGCTGAAGTCCTCGATATAAACCAGACTCCATACCCTCAATATAATTAATTACTAAATAGATTTCAATCGTTTCTTTACTTATTGTAAGCAAAGGCTGTGTTAAACACTGCCAAATTTGTAACCATTCTAATTGAGAAATCTCTCCGCGTTTAAAAGCTCTTGCGGATCGCCTTGTGATAATTGTTTCTCTAAATTGTTCTAGTTGATAACTAAAAGGAGGGCTTTGAAGGACTATATTTTTGTTAGGAAATAAATTATTTTTAAAATCTTGGAAAACTGTAGCTTTATATCCCGCTTCGATTAAAGGATTGACTTCAAAGTAGTCAGTAGAGGAAACAAAAGGCAAGGGCGATCGCAATTTACGGATAGTTTTAGACTTAATTTCGCCAGAAACAACACTGGCAGTAACAAATTCTTTATTTTCAAATCCCAGGTCGTTATTAAGCGCGATTTTATCAAAATTAAAGATAACTTGAATATCTTTTTGATACAAATAAGCCGAAGCTTCTATCGCGCCTAGATGATGACCGCTATCTAAAAAACAATAGCGTAAACTTCTATTTTTATATTTCCAACTAGAACGAAAATAGGCACAACTAACTAAAAAGATCAAACCTTTGACCAAACAATTGGGTAAGATATAGCTTTCTAAGCCATCATCAATTAACTCATAAATCAAAGTTAGTGAATCGGTAGCTACTTCTAGATGATAAATACCATCGACAATCCCTTTGATCCCTCTAATTTGAACATAAATTTCGGTAGGATATAATGCTCCTGCTGAGGGATTTACTCTCAATTGATAGGAATCATATTTGTACTTTTTTTCAAAGGTAATTGCGCTGGTTAAACGAATAAAGTTGTGAACTGAATTATTTTCATCTAAAGGAAAACGACGATAAAAGTTAGGATAGCTTTTAAAAGCAGTAGGCTGAGTTGACGCATCCACATAATTAGGATCGAGCATCACCGACAAAGGAGAATGCTTAGTAGCGTCATGGAATTTTTTGCCGACTGTTTCTAATTGCTCAATGGTCATTGGTTAGTGGTTAGTAGTTAGTAGTTAGTAGTTAGTGGTTGATTACTTGTTTCCTCTAATTGTTAATTCCTATTCCCTGACTTGGAAGCGGATTTACGCAATAACTTGAGAATCTCAACAGTGCTGGAAAAATCGATCGCCTTAAAATCATCTAAGTTTCTAAGATGGGGATTTGCTCCTGCTGCTAACAAAAGTTTGACTGCATCTGTTTTTCCTGCCGAAGCAGCATACATTAATACAGTTACGCCGTTGTCATTTTGATTATCAAGATCGATACCAGCATTAATTAGCAACCGCATTAAATCAAAATGATTGCTGAAACAAGCAAACCAAAGGGCATTATTCCCATCATTATTTTTCAGGTTGATATGAACATCGCTAGCGAGTAAATCTCGCACCACATCAATCGCCCCTTCCCGACTGGCAATTATTAAAGCTGTTGCACCATTATCAACTCGCTCGTTTAAATTTTCGGTACTGTAGCCCTTTTTTTGAAGCCAACTCTCTGTAGTTTGGCTGAGTCTTTTAATTACTGTCATTAGTCTGAGGTTTCAGTTGCTAATTCTGGATACAAGCCTAGTTCTTTCGAGAGTTGACGAGCGATAAAGATCAGGAATTTAGAACCTTCTTGGTTATTTTCGTGCGCCATAACGGTTGCTACCTGCATAACAGCTCTGATGAAATTTTCATCTATCAAATCGGCACTAGCATCTAAAACTTCTGGTTCTTTACCATTGGGACAACGGAGTAGGCGTTCGATTAATTGGAAATATTCTTCTTGACGCTGATTATCAGTCATTAGTTATTTATCCTTTGTTGTTGATTATTCGTCGTTGCCTCATGGTGGTATGAAAAGCGCAGAATTCTACTTTTTTATTAATATTCATAGAGGCTTAAAGCTTAGAGGAGGGGCTGTCTCTTGGGGTTTCCCCAAGAGTTTATAAGCCCCGTCTTAGAGCTTAGAAGCTCAAAAGCTCCGAACAATATTACTATTGGTTTCATACCTGTCTTGAACGAGTTGCTCATTGAGGGAAACCCAAGGGGCTGATTCTGTCGTTTCACGGCAGAACTTGTAAGCCCCGCCCAAGACCCCTAAAGGACTCGGCTTCGCCGTCGCGCACTCGTTCGCTAAATCAGCAACGCCGATTATTCGTCTTCTTCCTCATCTGGCGATCGCGTAATCACTTCAAAGACAGTAGTGGAGCAAAATTCACGGCTGTCATCGATTTCTCTAACTCTTTCGCTGATTGCTTTAGCTGACTCAATTTTGCCAAGCTGAGCGAGAATCAAACCCTTAGCAGCATAGGCATTAAGATAGAGTCGGATCTTGGGTTCTAATTTGCGAGCCAACAGAATTGACTTAAGTTCCGACCACTCAATGGGCAAATGTTCCCTAGTTGCGATCGTTTGTAGAACTTGTTCCGCAATGGATAGCGCGGTTGCGGGTTGATGTTTGTAGAAAAAGAAACGATACGCTCCAATTAGAACATCGAGGTTATTACTCGCTTTAAATAAAGCTTCCCTGATGTATTTTTCCGCTAAATCCGTATATTCCCAATTGTCGCTAGCTAAAAGCAATAATTGTTTAACTTCGGGTTCAACATCACACCAGGAAAACTGTTCTTGGATAGTTTGCATGATTCAATATAGTTATGAATGCATTACATTCGATTACTGAGGAAAATACTGACGTAGATTTTCAATCCAAGATTCGATACGCTCTTCAGTCTTTTCGCTCTCGTTGACTTCATCAATAGGTAATCCGACAAACTTACCGTCGCGCACTGCAAAAGAACTTTTAAAGGTATAACCGTCTGTAGGAACATCCCCGACTATTGTTGCACCTGCTTCTTTGAAATAGTCGTATAGAATACCCAAAGCACTAACAAAATTCCCGCCATGACAATTACAGTCTCCAGCACCAAAAAAAGCGATCTTTTTCCCTGTAAAGTCAGGTTTTTCATCTTCAAGCTCTACTAAAGGATCGCGCCAATCATTCTGTACTTCACCAGAACCCCAAGTGGAAGAGCCAAGCAGCAAGTAATCGTATTGCAACATATCATCAAAATCGTCAAAATCTTCTTCCATGTTGTAAAGATCGCAGACATCTTCATCAAAATGTTCGACGAGTTTTTCAGCAATTTCTCCAGTTACACCAGCAGTGCTGCCATAAAAAATACCAATTTTACCCATGATCGTGACTCCTGTTTGTTAGTATAGTGGTCTTTAGATTATTAATCGATACGCTACGGTCAATGGCAATCTCTCAGTCCAAGGTTGATGATCTTCTTCTAATGACTCTGGGGTGAGATTGCTAGAGGTAAAAGCGAGAGTCAGTATGAGAACTAAAATAGTTATCATTTCTTCTCGGATACGTTCTAAATCGTTCATGGTTAATTCCTGGAGTTAATTGTTAATGATTACTACTCCAACCCCCAAAGCTGAATGAAGATTTCTCAGTTATCTTGCTGTTGGCATTTCAGGTAGAGATTGCTTGTCTAATAACTCTGAGCTTGGTTGGCGAACCACTAGATCGAAGATGACAGCTAGAGTTAGGAGTAAAAGAATGAGAAATTTATGTCGAACCGCTAACGAGCTTTTAAAATGTTTCCCTTTCATTGCTAGCTTCCTTCATGCAGGTAAAGGTACATAGGTAGGGAATTTGTCCCAAATGCTAACGCAAGCTTGGCAATCGGCACAATTTTCAGGATTAGCAATAGTCATTGCTTGAAGTTTAATCTTATCGTCATCTTCATCGATAAATTCACCAAATTTATTCATTGGTTGCAAATTTAAAACATCGCGATCGCATATTTGAGCAAATCTGCTACAGTTTAAGCAAACATCTTGGTCAATGTTTGTCATAAATTTCGGTTTCCAAGCCGATCCGCTTTTAGTTAAACCAGTTAGCACACTCATAATTATTTTCCCTTTATTTAGTGCTTGGTCATTTGTCTTTAGTTATTAGTTATTAGTTATTAGCTGTTAGTCTCTAATTTTTCTAGACACCATCTAACAAAAGATTAAGGAAGAAAGACAAACAACCAATTATAATTTTTTGGCATTGAAAGTTTTAGGTAGTTTGGTGTCTTCTGCTAAATCTTTAAAAGATAATTGCCAACCGTTTGCCAAAGTTAAAACCTTTCCTTCGGTGGTAGAAGTTTGCTCGACAACCTCCTCTTCGAGATCTTTCTTCGGGACATATACAGATAAATGTCCGAGATCGTTCTTGTGTAGCATTACTTTCATGATTTTTTAGGGTTAGGGGTTAGTTGATAGGGGCTTTGGCTAACAATCATTCATTAGTTGTTGACAAAAAATGAATCAAAAACAACCAATGACAAAGAACAAATAATCTAAAGACTAATTAAGGTTAGGAATTAGATTTAATAACTCGTCTGGGGTTAAGCTACGTTTTAATTCCACTGATAAGTCTCGCACTGCATCTACTAGCGATCGCGTTTCGGTTTGATTTAAAGTAATGCCGTGTTGTTGCAGAAGATTAGTAACCAAATGTTTACCAGTATGCTTACCAATCACTAAACGACGTTCTCGTCCTACTTCTTCGGGGGAAAATGGTTCGTAAGTAGCAGGATTTTGCAGTACTCCGTGTCCGTGAATACCAGACTCGTGAGTAAAGGCATTGTCGCCAACAATCGCTTTCCAGGGAGGAACATCGCAACCAGAGGCTCGAACCACAAATTTTGAGATTTCTTTAAATTGACTGGTGTCGATCCCAGTGTTGATCCCATAGATCCGTTTGAGTGCCATAACCACTTCTTCTAAAGCAGCATTACCCGCTCTTTCCCCCAAACCATTGACAGTAGTATTAACAGAAGTTGCTCCTGCTCTAATTCCTGCTAAAGCATTAGCTGTTGCCATACCAAAGTCGTTGTGAGTGTGCATCTCTACTGGAATAATTAGCTTACTTACTAACTGCTGTACTTTTTTATGGGTAGTTAAAGGATCGAGAATACCTACCGTATCGCAAAAACGAAAACGGGATGCACCCCAATCTTGAGCAGCTAAAGCCACATCTAGCAAAAAGTTATCATCAGCACGGGAAGAATCTTCACCACCGACAGAAATATACAAACCGCGATCGCAAGCATAGCTAAGAGTGTCACGCAATCGGTCAAAAACTGACTGACAATTACCTTGAAACTTGACTGCAATCTGAATTTCCGAGACAGGAACGGATATATGCACCCGTTCTAAACCACAAGCAAGAGAAGCATCAATATCCGAGCGCACCGCCCGATTCCAGCCAGTAAGCAGGGTTTTTAAACCCAGGTTGTTAATCTCGGTAATCGCTTCAGCTTCGGTACTACCCATTGCGGGTATGCCTACTTCAAGCTCCTGTACCCCAATGGCATCCATCAAAGTAGCAAAGATAACTTTTTCTGCGACAGTAAAAGCAACTCCTGCTGCTTGTTCCCCATCCCGCAAAGTTGTATCGTTAATCTGAATTGGTGGCATAATTCTGTTCCTCAATAATTTACAAGATTTACAAGTCGTGACGGCGACCTAATATCTAGTCTCTAACCAATCAAAAATACGATCTAATCCCGATTGTGATACTAAACCGTATTGCCAGAGAAGCATAGGGATGGGTGCCTTTAATTCCTCTTGTTTTTGCATGACAAAAGCAACTTCAGTAGAGGAAACTGTTAACTCTTCTTGTAAAAAACGACTAAATTCCGTGACTTCAAACTTAAATTCCATGATTATTTGTCCTCTCTTGGTGCGCTACCCAGAGCGGATCGAAGATTCCGCGGGGTCGCACCGCTTTGTTACTAGTCATTTATCGCTAGTTATTGATGAACTAATGACAAATGACGAGCGCGGGGATGGGGGGACTTCAACAAACCACAGTTAACTGTGAGAGACAAAACATAAAACCAGAAAAGTGAGGGGTCGTCTGGGCGGGTCTCCCGCCCAGCTTGTGAACCCCGTCCCCCCT
>NZ_LR213968.1 GCF_900659865.1 Hyella patelloides LEGE 07179 | reverse complement strand
TTGGTGGTATTGGCAGTACCAGTACTCAGAATTGGCTGACCATCATCATCATACAGAATATTACCTTCTTCATCGAGTTGCACCTGTGCTAGGGTGGGTTCGTGACGGGCAATTAACACACCATCAGACGTGCTAACCAAATCAGGTTCGATGAAATCTGCACTCTGAGCGATCGCTGTAGCATAGGCTTCTAAAGTATGCTCTGGTAAAATTCCACTGGCACCACGATGACCTATTACTAAGGGATCTTGACCGTTAAGAGTATTCAAATTGGTCACATTGGGCGTAGCAACAGGAGCTTCAACTAACTCTCCATCAGAGTTAAAGTGCAACACATAAGGGCCAAACTCTTCCCCCACCCAAATATCGCCGTTATCGTCAATTACAAAAGATTCAATATCAAAATCGCCACCAGTAAGTAGACGATCTTCTGTATTTTCGTTGATAATGTCAAAAGGAATTAAATTGTTGGGGTCGGAAAGTTGGACAAAGCCTTGTACCTCTACACTTCCGTCTCCATTTTCTAGTTCACCCGTAAAGTTAGGATCGACCTGATAAATCCTTAATAAGTAGTCTGCACTGTTGGTCTGTGCGCCAAAACCATTATCAGATAAAAACCAAAATGCTCCATTACCATCGGGAGCAAATTGAACACCACTAAAGCCTTGTACTGGCTGTCCATCAAAAGGTCCCATACGACCATTAGCATCGATGGGAGTACCATCACCACTATCCGCACCAGAAGTCGGTCCTTCTGCAAAAGTATCTGCGGGTAAAGAGGCAAAACCCGCTAAACTACCTTGCATTGACTCTTCACTCATTATTTTTATGCTCCGTTACTGCTCGCTAAAGAGGTTTAAAATTCTGCATTTGTAGGGAAAAAATGAGTAGTACAAAATTTTATGAGTCGTCAACTCAGATGAATAACTATCATAGGCTACAAAATATAAGCGACTGAGATGATATCATCAAAAAATCTACGTATTCTTCCTGTAACAGCTTTGCACTTTAAAATTAAGAAAAGACTATGAAGTAATTAATAACCAAACAATAAAATTTGAAGTCTTTATAGAATAAGGCGAGTAGTGTCAGACACCTACGTAAAAAATTTATTGTAAAAGTCAACTGATTCCTAGTACTTTGTCAACTTTATTTTGCTGGGTAATTTTTCAACTTTTACAGCTTCCTTTAACCTTTTCCCCTTTCCCTTTACCCGTCAATTTTTAATTGACAGAACACTAGTACCAAGTGTCAATGTCTGTGAAGGTGAAGATTCCGAAGTCCATCATTGACATCCTCCCTCACTGAAAGTGAGGGATTCTCAGCCTCACGATTGAGTCTTTCTGTTTCACCCGCACATATCTAGACACAACCCTAAAGTTATGCCCCCAACATTGGTACGTCCACAGACCTTTACTGTATTACAACAGCCCGATCCCGCAAGCCCTGCGGTACGGTTTCAGCCAAAGCTTTTTAGTACTTGATGCTTGGACATTTTACCTGTTCCAGCTTTTCCGAACAGAACCCTATACATCCAGTTTTCAAGGTGCATTGTACCTTCGCTTGGTTTTCGCTTTCCAGTACAAAATTATTGTACAACGGCTACGACCACTGGCATTTAAAGATTCTGCATCAAAACTGTAAACAGGAGAGCAGTAAACTCTGCCCTGCTTTCCTCTCATCACTAAAAGCGAGAGTTGACCGCAGGAAGAAAAGATGAAGCAGAAACTAGAGGTGAAACACTATTAGAAAACAAGTTCTTTCAAAAGCTCTTTTAAAGACCTACTTTGTCGAAAAATAACAGACTACACAAGCCCCGCGAAAACTGACGGAGTTCCGTCCTTACCCACATAGCACAACTATCCCGAACATTTTTCTCCTTGTATATCGCGAAAATAGCTTAAAAATCATCTTTTATGACCATTAATAACACACTTCATTCCTTTTACTACACTTGAGGCTCTTTTAAACTACAAATAACTCTCTTAATTTACTTTTGCAAGAACTCTATATGACTTCTTAAGAGTTAGGGAAATGGTTGTAAACAGAACAAAGCAAATCTGTCGCTCAAAAAAATGATGAGCGTTACCTCATGGTGGTATGGTTTTAAATTTTTTGGCTTTCTTCTAGGCATTAAAAATGCTATTAGCTATTAACAACAAAACGTATCATTATTTACTTCATATTTTAATCAATTAACAGTAATCTAATAAAGATAATCATTATCATTGGATCGCCTAAATACTGACTAAAAAAATGTTTTTAACGTCAAAAATATTGACTATCAACTATTTTTGCAATAAAGATAATCGTTATCATATATTTTTGACATATTTGTTTGAGAACATTAAATTATAAATTTGTCAAATATGATTTAAGATTATTTTTTGTTAATTTTAGGTAATTTAAAAGGTTTTTTTAAAATAAAAAAATTTTTCTTAATACATCAATTACTGCTTAAGTATATATAAAATGATCTTTAAAAATATGTGCTGAAAATTACGCAGCAATCAAAAATAAAGAAATAGTTATTCTCTTACTTTCTTAACTAATTTACCTCCCTCTTCTTCATGTAACCTTAATGTTGCTCTGAGAATATTTATACTCGGTTCACAAGTTAGTAGAAACCACTAAGTGAATCTACTAAGAAACAAAAATTAAAGCAGAATAAATTAAATGGCTGGTCATAACTTAACTGTCGATGCTGGAACTACCAGTGTTGCTCTAGATTTACCTGTACTAGAATCAGCAGCAGGATTAACTCTTGTAGGTGCAGACAGCACAGGAGAACCATTCTCCGAAGAGTTTCAGGTTGGTTTCCCCATTACAGAAGATACCGACTTTACTTTTGAAGCAGACCCTTTTGCTTCTACTGGGGGTACAATTGAACACTCTGGAAATATTACTTTAGGCTTAGGAGAAGCAGAAGTAACTTTAGGCGACTTTTCCATTGGCTTTGACGCTGCAAGAGTTTCCGAAACAGCTAGTGGCTTTTTTGTAGCCGATACCTTAGATGATGGATTGGGTTTAGAAGTTTTATTTGATGTTGGCGCGCCAGGAAATGTGGCTGCTGATTCTGAAGAATTAACTATCTCTGAAGCAGACTTATTACTTGCCCCTGAATTAGCTGAGGCTTTAGGTTCTCCTGACTTAGCTGGTGCAGATGTCGGTGATACTCGCGTGGATGCCACTGTTACAGAACCAGAACCAACCACAGCTAAAAACGTAATCATCATGATTGGTGATGGCATGGGCTGGGAAATTGCTCGTGCTGCTGCAATTCAAGAAGCAATTAATCAAGGTCATGAAGGTAATACCCTTTCTGACTTTTATACTGAAGGTACTGGTGCAGGTTTAAGTTTCCAAAACTTAGATGGATATGCAGTGGCAACCACTAGCGGAACTTATATCGATGGAGATAAAAGTAATTCTGCATTAGAAGGAGACACTCTGGAGCGGGAAACTGGTGTGTCATACCAGTTCTCAAAAGTAACTAGAGAGATAGAGCATCTAAAATATATTCCCAACCAGTCAAAGAATAAATAATATCTTCAGATAAAGAATTAAGAATCTTCCCTACTTTATACTTAACATCATCAAGGCTAGCAAAAAATAAGTTTTTGAGCTTTTGCTTAATATATTGCCAAACTCGTTCAATGGGATTAAGTTCGGGACAGTAAGGCGGTTGAAATAAAAGAATAATATTTTCAGGAACTATTAATTTGTGTGCAGTGTGAACTGAAGCGTTATCTAGTTGAATAATATGTATTTCCTGACTATATTCTTGAACAAATTGGGCTAAAAAAGCCCCCAGACAATTAGAATTAAAATGCGAAAACTCATAAAAGAAGCTTCTTCCTCCTACTGGCTCGACTAACCCATAAATATAGTAATAACTATAATGCCATTGTAAAATTTGCTTTGGTTTAACTCCTGCTCTAGTTATTTTTCTTCCTGATTCAGTTCGATAACCCAATCTAGTTTCGTCTTGAAACCAATAAGAAATAGATAATTTATCCCCCCATTTATCTCTAAGTTCGCTGATTAATCCTTTGATTCTGTCGGGAAAGTGGTTTTTAAAAGCTTCTATTACTCCTGGTTGTTGCTTCTCATGAATGGGACGAGGTATTTTTAATTTTCCTTTCAATTCATATCTAACAATTCTGTGTATTGTTGGATAACTTATCTCAATATTCTGGCAGATAGAAAGCCATAGTTTTATTTCTTTATAACTATTAAATCCTTCCTGTTCAGATATTTCTTGTTGAAGAGAAGCTATGGTTTCTATTTCTAGTTTCTTAGGTCTTCCTGTTTGAGGTGGTTCTTCCAGAAGTTTCGCCATTCCTCCAGTTTTATATAACTGAAGCCAATAATGAATTGTTGATTCAGAACGCCCCATGATTACGGCTAAATATCTTACTGTTTCTGCTACATTTATTTTGAGCAAATATAAGCTCTGGACTTTAGGGAAAAAGCGATCGATAAAGACTACATTTTAGGCAGAGAAACCTTTTAACCTGTTTTTAGCCCCAAACAAATCCCCGTTCCGCTTTATGAGCAACAAAAAAGTCTCTATTGTTTTGTAACCAGCAAAAGAAGTTGTAGGAAATACCTGTTAGAAATGCTTCTAAAGTTTCCGCAAAAGTTGTTAAAGATTTATTAGCATAACGTTTTCTTAATCCACCCATTAATTGCTGATAAATAATAAAAGTATAGGCTGTAAAAACTAGAATAAAGTGACGAATTAAACTTTCTTTTTTTCTCATTTGATATTCTTTTAAGCCTAACCATCCTTTAGCTTCTCGATAAAACTTTTCAATATAGTTTCTCTTGGAAAATGTTTTGACTATCCATTCTCCTGTTACTCGTTCGCCTTGTTCATTAGTGATTAAGTAATCGATTTCAGTAGCTGATTCTGGAGAGCTAGCATTCATGACGATTGCGATAGTTCTCTGACCTTGAAGACCATTAGTTTCAGCTTGAAATGTAGCTGTATTCTTTAATCAATTAGTTTTTTCCTAAATATTATCAAGGCAGGGTTTATCCTCGTCTTTTTTTATGGAGAATAGCGATCGCTATTTCTAATTAATCTATCTAATTAATCTATAATAGGTTTGCCGAAATTATTCTCTACAATCAAAAACAAAAGATATGAAGACTTAACTAATTTGATTATTATTTTAAATCTTGTAATTTTCTCGATCGCTTTTTGTTTAAATAATACCAAGATTTAGTAGGGACGATTGGCAAATCGCCCAAACCCTTAATTTATGTGTCTTAGGTATTTTACAAATTGATATTAGATTGTTTGTTTAGAGCTTGTTAGAAGAAACACCAATTTTGTTTTTACTATTTTCTGTAAATTTATACGAGTGATATATTTGTGGTTTTCGTAATTTCTCTGAATAATTGATATGTCACAGGGAATATATTTAGTTATTTTTGGGGATAGATTTTTACTTCAATATAAAAAATAACTCTGTATACTGCATAGATTATAAATATTAGATACTTTTAAAATTAAATAAAAAAATTTACAATAAATTTATAAAGCTACGAAAAATTACTTTTACTAAAGGTAATTTTCTAGGGAAAGGTGAGGTTATATAAATTTTTGATTAACCTTTCCTGTTTATGTCCCGTCTTTTAATATCCCAATATCATGCAGAAGTAGAAAAAATAATTCAATATGGTGGTTCGAGAAAAGAAACATCTATTAGAACAGCGTTTCAGAATTTACTTAATGCTTATTGTCAGCCAAGAGATTATTTATTAATTCCCGAACTGGATTATAAAACAAAATCTGGTAAAACTGTATATCCTGACGGAACAGTTAAGGATGCTATTAGATTAGATTATGGTTATTGGGAAGCCAAAGATCGATATGACAATTTAGATGAAGAAATAGATAAGAAATTAGCAAAAGGTTATCCCGATAAGAATATTTTATTTGAAGACTCTCAAACCGCGGTTTTAATTCAAAGTGGCGAAGAAACTGGACGTGTTGAGATGAGAGATATGTCCGATTTAGATGGCTTAATTGCAGAATTTATTAACTATGTTCCACCAGAGGTTAGTAACTTTCGTCAGGCGATTAATGCTTTTAAAGAAGATATCCCCACTATTTTAGAAGCCTTAAGAGATTTAATTGCAAAGCAAGCTAAAAATAACAATCAATTTCTTACTGCAAGGAATAAGTTTTTAGATATCTGTCAACAATCGATTAATCCTGAAATTAGTTTATTAGATGTGCGAGAAATGATTATTCAGCATATCTTAACAGAGGATATTTTTATCAATATTTTTAATAATTCTGATTTTCACCGTGAGAATAATATCGCAAGAGAATTACAAAATGTTGTTAATTCTTTTTTTACTGGCAAAACCAAAAGAAATACCTTTGCAAAGATTAATAGTTACTATGAAGTAATTAAACGCACTGCGGTAAACATCGGCAATCATCACGAAAAACAAAGGTTTCTCAAAGCAGTTTACGAAAATTTTTATAAGGCATATAATCCGAAAGCAGCAGATAGATTAGGTATCGTTTATACCCCCAATGAGATAGTCCGCTTCATGATAGAAAGCGTCGACTATTTAACACACAAACATTTTAATAAATTACTTGCCGATCCTGGCGTTGATATCCTCGATCCATGTACTGGAACAGCCACCTATATTACAGAATTAATTGAGTATCTACCAAAGAATAAACTCAAACATAAATATCAAAATGAGATTCATTGTAATGAAGTTTCTATACTGCCTTATTACATTGCTAATCTTAATATTGAATACACCTATCAGCAAAAGATGGGTGAGTATGAAGAGTTTGATAATATCTGTTTTGTCGATACTCTAGAGCATACTTCTTTCTACGGTAAGCAAATGGATTTGTTTGCTTTATCAGTAGAGAATACAGCCAGAATTAAACGCCAAAATGATAAACAGATTTCAGTTATTATTGGCAATCCCCCCTATAATGCAAATCAAGAAAACTTTAATGATAACAATGCTAATCGTAGTTATTCAGAAATAGATAAACGCATTAAAAATACTTATGTAAAAAGTAGCACTTCTCAAAAAACAAAACTTTATGATATGTATACTCGGTTTATCCGATGGGCAACAGATAGACTAAATAATAATGGTATCGTTGCTTTTATTACTAATTCTTCTTTTATCGATGCGAGAACATTTGATGGTTTTCGCAAAGTAGTAGCAGATGAATTTAGCGAAATTTATCTGATCGATCTTGGTGGTAATGTCAGGGCTAATCCTAAACTATCTGGTACGACTCATAACGTTTTTGGAATTCAAACAGGTGTAGCTATTTGTTTTTTGGTAAAAAAGGAAGATAACAATAATACTCCTTGTAAAATGTTTTATGCTCGTCGTTCTGAATTTGATACAGCAAAAGATAAGTTACAGTTTCTTGGTGTGACAAAGTTTAAAGAAATAGATTTTTTACATACTACTCCTGACAAGCAAAATAATTGGATTAATCAAACGAATAATGATTTTAACGAACTAATTCCGTTGATTGATAAAGATGTTAAAGCAGGTAAATCAGAACAAGCTATATTCAAGTTATTTTCTTTAGGAATTGCTACAAATAGAGATGAGTGGGTTTATGATCGCGATAAATCCAATTTAATTAATAAGATTAATTTTTTGACAGATGTTTATAATCACTGTGTTGATTGTAGACAAGAACATTCCTCTATCAAATGGAGTTCTTCACTTAAAAAGTATGCAAAACAAAATTTTAAAACCAGATATAGAGAAGAGTTAATTAAAATATCTCTTTATAGACCATACTACAGAGTTTATACTTACACAGAAAAAATTTTTAATGATAGATTGACCAATAATCATTATGAGATATATTCTCATAATTTAGCCAATTTTAATTCAGTAATTGTCTTGACAAATATTAGTTCAAACAAGTTATTCCATTGTTTAGCTAGTAATACATTAATAGATTTACATCTTACTGGTGATTCTCAATGTCTACCACTATATACCTACGATAAATCGGGAAATCGCATTGAAAATATAACCGACTGGGGATTAAAACAATTCCAAGATTATTACAGTAAGGGCAATTTAGGTAAGGGCAGTTCGCGAATTGCCTCTACAATTACCAAATCGGAAATTTTTTACTATGTCTACGCTGTTTTACATGATCCTCAATACAGAGAAAAATATCAGCAAAATTTGAAACGAGACTTTCCCCGTATTCCCTTTTATGATAACTTCCTTCAGTGGGTAGCTTGGGGTAGACAATTAATGGATTTACATATTAATTATGAAACAGTAGAACCTTATCAATTAAAAAGAATTGACCTCTCCCCTAACCCCTATCCTACAAGGAGAGGAAAACAAATACCAAAAGTTAAACTAAAAACCGATAAAGAAAAAGGCACAATTATTTTAGATACCGATACCAGTTTACATGGTGTTCCTGCTGAAGCTTGGCAATATAAACTTGGTAATCGTAGCGCAATTGAATGGGTACTGGATCAATATAAAGAGAAAAAACCAAAAGATCAAACCATTGCCGAAAAATTTAATACCTATCGCTTTGCTGACTATAAAGAAGAAGTAATTGAACTGTTGCAAAAAGTTTGTCAGGTAAGTGTGGAAACTATAAAAATTATCGAACAAATGACAAGATAAATTTGTTTACTAATTAATGAATTTAAGACAGGATTAAATCTGTCTTTTGATTGACAAAAGCGATCGCAAAATATCTTATAAAGGGAGATCGCAATTCTTTTTAATCTTCATAGATATTACTGTATGTATAGATATCAAAATATCTTGAAAATTGCTACTAAAGAAGTCAATAACTTCTTTATTCTAACTAAATCTTGTAAGCGATCGCAACTAATCTCTGCGTAAAATTGTTTAGCAATCAAAAGTAAAAAAAAGTAATTTTTTCTAATTCTTAACTAATTGAGTGACCTCTTCTTTATGTTTTCTTAATACTAATTTGAAAGCATTAAGTGGAAGTCTTTATGTTGACTTCGTTTGAAAGCGATCGCTGAATTAAATACTAACAATCAATTTACTTGAAATTAGAATAACGGGGAGTATATGACAAGCAATAACAGCGTAATTTTTATTCATCCAGATGGTGCAAGCCCTTCTCATTACGCAGCAGGGCGTTTGGCTTCAGAAGGACCCGATGGTAGATTGAACTGGGATGAGATGACCAATGCAGGGGTTTATCTCGGACACATGGATGACCAGATTGTCGCCACTTCTAACGGCGGTGCAGTGGTTCATGCTTATGGAATTAAATCCCATGCAGGTAGCTATGGTTTAGATGAATCAGGCAATCCCTATACATCTCTTTCTGGGGTAGAAGACCTGACTATCATGGAAGAAGCGATCTCCGAAGGTAAAGCAACAGCCGTAATTAATTCTGGTTTTATTGCCGAACCTGGTACTGGCGTTTTCCTAGCCGATGCGGAAAGTCGTAGTGACGTTACTGGTATTACGGCACAAATTGTCGAATCTGGGACTAATGTCATTATGGGTGGTGGTGAAATTCACTATCTACCCGTAGGTACAGTGGGACGTTTTGGAGAAGAAGGGACCCGCGAAGACGGACGCAATCTAATCGAAGAAGCTGAGTCAATGGGCTATACCGTTGTTTATGACCGCGAAGAACTCGAAAGCCTGCCCGCAGATACGGAAAAAGTATTGGGGATTTTTGCAGCCGAAGATACTTATAACGATACTACTGAAGGTACGTTACAAGAAGAAGGCTTTGTAGATGAGAACGGCGAGTTAATTCTCTACGGTCAACCAGGCAATGAAAATCCACCTACAGTTGCCGAGATGTTGGATGCAACTTTGGAACTAGATGCTTTCAACGATCCTGAAAACGGAATGTTTGTAGTTCTAGAAGAAGAAGGCACAGATAACTTCGGCAACAATAACAATGCTGCGGGTACGATTGAAGGCGTATTAAGGGCTGACGCAGCTATTGGCGTGGCACAAGATTATATCGACAATGTTAATTCTGAAACATTATTAATTACTGCTGCTGACAGTGATGGAGGTGGTTTAGAAATTGACGATGTAGAAGGAGAAACCGTCGGCACAACTGGGGTTCAACCTCCTTTTGAAACTGAAATCCCCTACGATGGGACAACTGGTAATGATACTGCACCCTTTGTTACTGGTGCGCCTGATGCTAACGGTGATACTTTTGAGTTTGGCGTTACTTGGGCTGGTAATCCCGACTTTGCAGGTAGTATTGTTTCTAAAACCTATGGTTTAAATGCCGAAGAACTTCCCGCTACTGTAGATAACACTGGTATCTATCGTTTGATGTATGAAACTCTTTTTGAAGAAGAGTTAGCACCACCAGAAGGCGTACCCGATGATTTTAGTATCGATGCGCCCCCCGAACCAACTGAAGATACTGGTAACGTTATTTTCATTCACCCAGACGGTACGAGTCCTTCTCATTATGCTGCTGCAAGATTTGCTTCAGAAGGAACAGACGGCAGACTCAACTGGGATAACATGACCGATGCTGGAGTTTATCTCGGACACATGGAAGATCGGATCGTCGGAACCTCCAACGGTGGTGCAGTAGTTCATGCTTATGGTATAAAACCTTTTGCTGGTAGCTATGGTTTAGATGAATCAGGCAATCCCTACACTTCTTTATCTGGTCAAGAAGGTACTACTATCATGGAAGAAGCGATCGCTGATGGCAAACCCACAGCGGTTATCAACTCTGGTTTTATTGCCGAACCTGGTACTGGTGTTTTTCTAGCTGATGTGGAAAGTCGCTCAGAAGTCACAGAAATTACTGCTGAGATTGTGGAGTCTGGTGTAGATGTCATTATGGGTGGTGGTGAAATCCACTATTTACCCGTAGGTACAGTGGGACGTTTTGGAGAAGAAGGTACCCGTGAAGATGGGCGTAACCTGATCGAAGAAGCCGAAACAATGGGTTATACCGTTGTTTATACCCGCGAAGAACTAGAAAGCTTACCCACAGATGCCGAAAAAGTCTTGGGGATTTTTGCAGCCGAAGATACTTATAACGATACCAATGAGGCAACTTTAACTGAAGAAGGTTTTGTTGACGAAAATGGCGAGTTAATTCTCTATGGTCAACCAGGAAACGAAAATCCGCCTACTGTTGCCGAAATGCTAGAGACAACTTTAGATTTGGATAAGTTTGCCAATGCTGAAGATGGCTTTATGGTTGCCTTGGAAGAAGAAGGCTCGGATAACTTCCCTAACAATAACAATAGTGCAGGAGCAATTGAAGCTACTTTGCGGGCTGATGAAGCTATTGGTGTGGCACAAGATTTTGTCAACAACGTCGATCCTAATACTTTGGTTTTGACTGCTGCTGATAGTGATGCTGGTGGCTTAGAAGTAATTGATGTTGATGAAGACAGCGAAACTGTAGGTACTATCGGCGTACAGTCTGAGTTAGTTTCCTTTGGAGACGATGCTGATGGTACTCCCGTTCCCCTTGATGGTACTACTGGTAACGATACTGCACCCTTTACCACTGGCGCACCCGATGCTGACGGGGATACCTTTAATTTTGGCGTAGCTTATGCAAGTACTACTGATGTGGCAGGAAGTATTGTTTCTAAAGCCTACGGTTTAAATTCCGATCTCTTAGAGGATACTGTAGATAATACTGATATGTATCGTATTATGTATGAAACCCTCTTTGGTGTAACTCCAGAAGAAGCAGCCCAACCAGAAGAAGCAGTCCAAGAAGAAGATATTGTTGACCTTTTAGATTTCACTGTGGAAGTTAGTGCAACCTCCAACGCTGGTTTTGACAACACAGGCGGTTTCTATCAAGCTATTAACGCCGAAGGGACAGTAATAGATCCTTTGACTGGTGCTGAAGTTGCAGTGGGAGATGAAGGTTACGAAGCTTCTGCTTTAGCTAATAGTGTGGTGGAAATTAGTGATGATGAAGATGCAACTGTGGAGTTTCAAGGTGGTTTTGTTTACGTCCCTTACATTTTAGCTGATGGTACAGAATTCTTTACTGCTTATGCCGAAGCTAATGCCGATGGTTTAGATCACGTTCAACCTTTAGGTAATAATACTTTCGGTTTTGAAGATTTACTTGGTGGTGGCGATGGTGATTTTGACGATTTTGCGATCGCTTTTGAAGTTATTTAATTGAATAAACATTGATGTCAAGTATTTTGTGGCGGGGATATTCCCCGTTTTTTTTGGTTAATTTTGCGATCGCTCATAACACCAGCGAACTTGTTTGCATTTACAGTCAAAGAGAGTTTAAGACACTGCTTTATAAATCATAGACAAACCTAGACAAGCTAGATTGGCGATTTTTTTACTTCCTGCTTCACAGTAGCAACGTCGGCGTTAACTACTCCACAAGCTTTCACGGACAAGCCATCCGCATAGCGAGCTAGATTGATGCTCGCGTTCCAATCACGAGGTAAAAATACCCCACAATTATCACAGATAAACCATCTATCTGAGAGAGTTAAATCTTGTTTAATGTGTTGGCAATTCGAGCAGGTTTTACTACTAGGATAAAATCGAGCGACAATTACCAACTCCGAA
>NZ_LR213967.1 GCF_900659865.1 Hyella patelloides LEGE 07179 | reverse complement strand
TCCGCCTGATCGCGAGTAATTCAATGGCACACTCACAAAAAAGCATTCGAGATCACGTTAGAAACAGAAGTCAGCCCAATGTAGACAATCAAGTAATCTCTCAACAGCTAGAGGATTTAGTTAAGCCTTGTGTTTACAATCAGCAAGCTTACTATCGCTCGTTAGGAATGAGAGAAAGAATACTCAATCTACCATTAATGGTAGCAGCAGTTTTAACTCTGGTCTGGCGACAAGTACCTTCTTGCCGAGAACTTAATCGAATGCTAGCCAGAGAGAATCTCTTATGGGCAAGAGTAACCAAAGTATCTCAGCCAGCACTATCACAGAGATTACTGAATTTTCCGGCATCAATGTTCGAGAAGGTCTTAAATGATTTGTTAGTGCCATTGAATCAAAGATGGCAACAGCGACAAAAAAGGAAATCTCCTCTTGGGATTACTCAGGCGAAAAAGCATTTTGAACGAATTTGGATCGCTGATGCTTCAACACTAGAAGCTTTATTTCGTAAACTAAAGAGTCTTGAAGACCAGCCACTAGGTCAATTAGGCGGGAGAATTTGTGCCGTAGTCGCTCTTCAAACTCGATATCCAGTTAAAACTTGGTTCAACGAGCATCCTTACACCCATGAAAGCAATTTTCAGCCTCAACTGTTGGAATTCGTTCCTGCTCAAACCTTGTTATTACTTGATCGCGGATTTTGGAACTATGGTTTTTTTGACCAACTAATAATGAGTAAGTCTAATTTTGTGACTCGTCTTAAAGCGAATGCTAAATACAAATCGATCTCAATTCTCAGTCAATCCCAACATCATTGCGACCAGCTTGTTTGCTTAGGAACTGGTTATCAAGGTAATCCTATTCTCAGTCTCCGTTTGGTCGAGATTAAAAATGGTAATTGCTGGTATCGCTATTTGACTTCCGTACTTGACCCTAATGTTTTACCTCCCTATGTTGTTGCTGACCTCTATTGCCGTCGCTGGCGCATCGAAGAAAGCTTTCTTCTGCTCAAACGGTTGTTAGGTTTGAGCTATCTTTGGACTGGTTCGATTAACGGTATTAAGCTTCAACTTTGGGCTACGTGGCTTTTTTATGCCGTTCTAATTGACTTGTCTGATGAGGTTGCTGACGAGTTGACCTTGCCTATGAATTCTATTTCTGTGGAAATGGTTTTTCGTGGAATCTATCATTTTACTCAGGCATTAAATCGAGGAACTGCCACTGACATTATTGCCTATTTGACTGCACCTGAAAATCGAGATTTGGGGATAGTTAAATCCACTCGCCCAAAACGGGCTAGACCTCCTCTTGATTTATCTCCGAGTCCCTCTTGACAACTGGCTTTTAAGCTTAACTTGTCACCAATGGCTATTAGCTATTAGCTATTAGCTTTAAGAAAATCAAGGTTTTATGATACATTAATATCGAGGAGCTCTCTTGTAATCTTGTCGATATGAGCGCAAACCTCTTCTTTTTAATGCAGGATAATGTTCACCAATTGCATTCATAACTTGATATCCTCTAGATGTTCACCTTGTTGAAAAAAATTTTGCTCTCTCAAGATCATTAATTTGACAATACCGTCTGAACTCAAGTTAAAATTTATGCAGTTCAGACAATTTATGCAATTCAGACAATTTATGCAGTTCAGACAAAGGTTCGCTAAGAAGATTTTAGGCAAGCCAAATATATTTTTCCTGCATATCCCGAAAACAGGTGGATCATCGGTAGATCGAGCTTTGAAGTTGGCTTACTGGATAGACTACGCTCGCATCAACTCGATTTATGCCTATGATGCAGCAAAAACAACCTATCCCGAGGATAGTAATATTTCGACGGAAGATTATGTACACTATCTCCATCAAAGTATGACTGCTTATGAAATGGCAAAAGAAGTGAGCTATATTTCTGCACACGCACCTTTTTGTTCGCATCTTTGGGAGAAGTATCGGGATCGCTATCAGTACGTTACCCTGCTACGAAATCCAGTGAAGCGATATCTCTCTCATTACTTTTTCAACGTCTACAAAAAAAATGATGATTCTTATCGAATTAACGAGGATCTTGCTACGTTTATAGAAACGCCAAGAGGAAAAGGTTTAGGACATCTCTATGTTAAATATCTCGGTGGCGTGGCTTCCCAAGAAAACTATCGGTCGCAGGAGGCAGTTACCCGCGCTAAGGAGAATCTAGCTTGCTTTAGTGCAGTGGGAATTTTGGAAAATTTAGAAAAGTTTAAAGCTACTGTCAAACAAAACCTCGGCATTGCTTTACGAATTCCTCATACTAACAAGAATCCTGCTTCAGTCACAGAAACCGACCCACAAATCTTAGAGAAGATCGCTCAAATCTGTGAGCCTGATATCGCCGTATACGAGTACCTTAAGAACCAGTGTGGCACTGTCAAGTAAACGGTAGTGGAAATGTACCAGACTCTATTTTGATAGTCACATTTAACTAAATAATTAAATAATTTCTGAAAAGACTTGTCGGAAAAATAAATTCATGAAAAAAAGACGGTAGAAAAACTATATTTGAGTCAAAGATTATTGGTGGTATGTAATAATCAACTTGAGTCTGGGATGATCTAAAACTCTTCTTCTCTCCTTGGCTTACAATAAATAATCTTCTTGCCTAAAATCACCCCCTAAATTATCTTAATGAATCAGACAACTTTTGATAGATGTTGTAAGTTTCTTCGGCAACGTAGTCCCAATTCCATTTCTCAGCTACTTTGAGATTATAGTTCCCCATGTCCAAGAGTTGATTCTTTTTATCAATAGCACACTTCATTGCTTGTAATAAACCTTTTTCATCAGTTGAATCATAAAGAATAGCTCCCGAGTCATCTAATACATCGCTAAAAAATCCTACACGCGGTGCAATGCAAGCGCGTCCAAATGACATAGCCAGAATAGCTGCACCTGAAGTTGTAAATACCTGATATGGAAGTAAAACACAATCAGAGGCATTCAGATAAATCTGTACTTCATCATCAAGAACTCGTTCAGGTACCAATATAATGTTTTTAGCTCCCTGAATTTTATCTTTAATTAGTTCCTCTAATCGATCTGGTTTGGGTTGACCAGCAATCAATAAGGATATTCCATCCTGTGGCAAATACTTAAAAGCATCAATTGCTTCTAGAACTCCTTTATAGCGATATATATTTCCAAAAAGAAGAAACACTACATTTTCTGTAGGAATCCCCAGAGCTTTTCGAGCCTCTAATTTACTAACTTTGTTTTCATAAATATCGATATAGTTACCATGAGGTACTACAAATACTTTATTCTGATTCTCCAAGCTGAATGCTTTGGTAATTTCCTGTTTGACCGTATGAGAATGAGCGATTATAGCATCAATAAATTTACCAATAATGGCAGTATGCTGTGGAGGTATACTAATTTTGTCAAAATTGAATTTGTCATGCCATTCATGGACAGTCCATACAGTCTTGGTTCCGAGCAATTTCAATATAAATACTTGACTGATGAAGACGAAAAGCCTTATCCATCGAAATAATTGATTTCTGCTAATAATAAAAGGACGAAATAAGTGGAGGTGGAGAATGTCAGGCTTCTCTTGCCAAATAACTAGTGGGAAGAAGATACTACCTGTTGGGAAGAAAATACTCCTCTTTTGGCGGGACTCTTCTACCTGTACTTCTTTAGAGCTAAGATGGCTAGCTAATAAATTGCTATAAGGATTGTTTATCCATTGAGATAGGAAAATTACTCTTAAATTTTTCATTTCAATAAAAATCTCAAGATTACTTTGTTTCTTGATTTTACTTAGCTCTACTTTGAATTCGTTTACGTTTACTTTGAATGGCTGATTGCGATAGGTTAATAAATAACTATTTCAAGATTTGTCCAATCAAATCAAAGTTACTGGCTGCATCTTTCTTGACTCTGGGCAACGCTTCTTTGAGTTGGCTAGATACCTCATCCCGACATTTCCAAGCAGTACGGAGCTTTGAGCAAGCAAGATCGGCATCGAGGAATTGTTTAATAGAGATGAGTAAGCGGTTGTGAACTGACTCAGCCTCCAATACATCTGTCATAATCCCTTCAGCCTTAACTGAGTAGCCTATAACCATAGTACAAACACTGCTAGAAATTCCAGCGATCGCAGCATGCATTCTTTCCGCAATGAGCATATCACAGGCACTAATTAAACCTTTGAATTCAGAAGCCGAATGATCTGCACCAGCAAGATGAATTCGAGGCTCGAAACGAAAACTTCTGTATATATTAGTTGCTATGATGCGATCGTCATTATTGGGACGTAGATTTTGTGAATGAGGAATCAGCAGTACTTGGGCATTAAATTCATCCAGAATCATCTTAATGACTTGATGCCAAGTTTCTATGTGTTGCTTTTCACTCAAACCAGAATATCTGCTAATTCCCTGACTAGGTGCAATCGCTACAATGGGAAATTCTTCTGTAAGACCATAGGATTGAAGTAAATTAGCTATGTCTTCTGATGGTGGAGGTTCCAACAGAAATGCTGAATCAGCCGTATGTTTGACTAAATCTGTTGGCAGTTCTAAATCCTTAGTTAAATACTTATAGGAAACTCCTTCTCTAACTGTAATTAGTTTTGAAAGATGGGCTACTTTTAACCAAGTTTGAGCTTCCTCATTGGTTTTAAAAGCGATCGACTGACCCAAAAAGACGACTGGAACGCGAGCATGTAAGGCTAAATTTAAGGGACGTAGATGATAACGAAGCCCACCATAATCAGATGTAAATAAGTCACCTCCAGAAGCAATGACGACTGACGCTTCTTTAAATAGAGTGTATTCAGGTGCAAGAGACTTATTAAATTTAGAACTTTTAGCCTGTAATTTTTGCAACCAGCCTTGATAGTAGCTTTTTATATCAACCAAGTTTACTTTTTCTTGTGGTAATCGGATGCGATCGTAATCTGGTGTTTCAGTAAGGATATCTATATTTAGTTGGGGATTTCTTCTGAGTAGTTGCTCAACAGTAGTCTTAACTAATGCTTCGACACCCCGATTACGAAATCCTGTAACTCCTGTAATAATTGCCTTCAATTGTTACTCCTTTTGTGTATAAATCGGTAAAATTATTTTCCCTTTAATATTAGGAAGAAAATTATTTAACAACTAAAACTTCGTGAACATTTTTTCGAGGAGATTGCGCTACATTTAACTCTTCAGGTAGGTGACCGACTGCTATCATCATAATTACAGACTCTGAATCCTTAATGCCTGTAGCTTTTTTGAATGCTCGATCGACATAACGTTCAACACTCCAATTCAAACAACAAGTTCCTAAGCCTAAAGAATGAAGAGCATAAACAAGAGACATCGCGTACATCCCTCCATCAATCCAGCACTGATTTCGCTCTCCAATTTTTGTAAAGTTCTCTAAATCGGATACAACAACTAAAACTTTGCTAACTTGCTCTCCAAAACCTCGATTACCATTCTGATAGCTGAGGACTTTACGCTTATCTTCATCTTTACTAAATACATAAACTTGAGATGATTGACGATTGCACACAGAAGGAGTTTTCTGTGCCATTCTCACTGCTTGTTCAATCAGTTGGATATCAACTTCGTCTGGAGCAAAATGGCGGATACTATATCTAGACTGGAAGAAGTTTTGCAAATCGTGTTGAGCTTCTTTAAGTATGGACTGTTTACTTATTTTGATAATCCCACCTCTATCTGTAATATCTTCTTGACTAGAGATTTTGTCTCTCAGCTCGATCAATGCTCGATCGAGCAGATCGTATTTAAAACCATGCTCTAAGTTGAAATTATAGTAAGCAAACAGAGAGTTGAGTGTAATTTGTGCAGTTTCATCAAAACTATATTTTTCTATATACTTGGGTAGATTTAATAAGAGTCTTTGAATAACCTCCTGTCCAAAACCCACTCTTGGTTCTTTTAAAGCTAATCCCTTTTCAATACGATGATAGTCCATCGTGATTAACGCTCGAAGTTGGGTTTGAGTATTAACTTTGTTGTTAGCTGAGGACGATCTCAAAAATCGCTTGAGATCGTAGACATAGTTGGCAATGAAGTTTGGCATGAACATTATACGTCGCTGCCATTTTTTTAATGGAGACCACCAATGATGATATAAGTTATGTCTAACTTTTGGAGCGATCGCTTTTCGGACAAATTGCCTAATCAGAAACTTTAAGTCTCTTTCCTGACAATCAAGCAAACCCTGAAAAGCATTTGTAACACTAGATTGTATACCTTTTCTTAAGTTTTCCATATATAAGATGCTTATAGTTTTTCTAAAATCAATTGATATTTTATGGCCAATTTATTTTGCCAGGCTCTCCATTTTTTATTTTTTTAGTTGCCATTTCACGGTCTTGCATTATTAAACTTTCTTTAGGAACAAAATAAAAAAGTATCCTCAGCAAATTTGGATTTTTGCCAGATAATACCAGCTTTAATAACCATCTTCTAGAAAAATCAAGAGTGTTCTTATAAAAAATAGAAAAATTTTGTTCAGTAATTAGCTCATAACCAAAGCGTTTTGCGATATGTTGCCTAGATTTTTCAGAATAGAAGAATACATGACGACCAGAAAGTGGAGTTAAGTACCCCCAATCAGAATCTTGTGATTTATATAGTCCAGTAGATATGAATAGTATCTCTGGGTTACGTTTAAAAATATTCTCAATCTCTGTTTCTGGATTACTAAAATGTTCCAATACTTCAAAAGCAGTAATCATTTTGTAATTGTGAGTTAATCGATCTTCAAAACCAACTGCATAATGATTTCTTATGTACTTATCTAACAAATAAGCATTTAATCCTGCATCACGCATCATTCTTGTTAAAAGACCATCTCCACCACCCCAATCCAATATCATGTCAGATGATGATAAGCCAAATATTTTAGCTACCATGTAAACAATTGACTTTAGGTTTTGACATCTTGATACTGTTGCGATATCAGGGATTGATTTGCAGCCTTCATATGCTTCATCAAGCCAGTATGGAGCTTCCGTTTGCAAAGATTCACATTGGTTACAGTGAAAGAATGCTACTTCATATTTCTGAATGAGCTTTTTTGAAAAAACATAAGTTGCTGCCCCACTACACAAACGACATTTAATAGTTTTCTTCTGCATTATTGAGTTCATCATGATTGAAAAAATTACAATTACAAATTTGAAAACAAATAGTTTGGCTATTCAAGAAAGGTTTCTATAGTTGTATATTTTTTACTTCCTTTGTACTAACTAAAGTCGATTTTACTAAGTTCAAAACTTGTTGGAACAGTCTGGGTTGGAAAAAATGAATCATAACCACATATACTACAGAACCCACCAAGGCACAAACAGTTAACAATACATACAAATTTAGCCAATCACTAAAAAAATATTTAATTGCAAAAATAACAAAAATCATTCCTACTGAACTACTTATAGGAGTAAGTAATTGGGATAAATATTGTTTTATTTCAATGTTAATTAACTTGCGTACTAGCCACAAGTAAATAGGTAAAAATAGATAACCACGAATTACAAAAACAGCAGCAACTGCTACAATTCCCCACCTAACTACTATGGCAAAACCAATAACATTAATAATCATAGCAAGAAAATTTACTATTAAATTCCAAAATGGCTTACCCATTGCCATGATAATATTATTATTGAAGTAGGATATCGAATGAATAATACCGATCAAAGATAAAATTCGCATCACTGGAACAACGGGTAGCCATTGTTTTCCAAACACAATTATCACCAACTCAGGTGCCAATACAGCCACAACTAAGAATGAAGGAAAGGAAACGCAACTAGTTAGCAGAATGAGTTTGTAAAATATGGGTCTTAGTCTTTCAGGTTCTTGCTGTAGCTTTGAAAATACAGGTAGTGCAACTTTGCTAGTAACACTAGTGAATAGCTGCAACATTACCATTAGCAAGCGATAGGCAACAGTATAATATCCTAAAGCAACTGGACCTAGAAAATAACCAATTAATAAGTCATCAGAGCGACTGTTACCGAAGGCAAGTATATTAATAGCAATAATATTGATTCCAAAATCAAATAATTCTCTAAAGTGTTTTTGAGAAAAATTTAATCTTGGTCGCCAATCGCTAGCCCACCAGAGAACTAGAACTTTGATCAAACCATTAACTAACTGTTGACCGACCAAACTCCAAACTCCAAAGCCCATGAAAGCCATAGTTACGCCAACTATGCCACCAGCAGATACGGCAGCTAGTTCTCGCATTGCTAGGGGTTTGAATTCGAGCCTGCGTCGAAAGATTGCTTCCTGAACACTACTCAGAGCAATAAATAAAAAGCTTAGGGATAACCAGCGAATTATAGGAGTTAATTCTGGCTGTTTGAAGAAATTAGCAACTAATCCAGCAGCAGCAATGCTGAACCCTGTTATCACCAAGCCCATAACGATATTAATCCAAAAAGTAGTATCAAGATGTTCTGGTTCAAGTTCTTGACGTTGGATAATTGCTGTAGAAAATCCCTGGTCAAGGAAAACCTGTATAAAAGCTAAGAATACCCACGCTGAAGCTACTAAACCAAAAGCTTCTGGACCAAGCAGACGGGCAAGTAGGGCAAAAACTAGAAAAGCGATGCCTTGACTTCCCCAACTCTGAATTGCCGACCAAAACACACCTTTTACCGCCTTTTGTTTTAAACTCATATTACAGAATGCTACTTCATTAAGTATCTTTTTTTACTGGGGTTTAAGCTAATATTATGTATTGAAAATGTTGAATGTTAATCGATAAAGATGATAAGCAGACCAGCAAAATAGTAAAAATATTCTACTTTATTATTCTTAATAAAACTATCTAACGTTTCTATCAAATTTTTCTAAAATAATCAAGCTATTTTTAAAAGGTTTCCCCAAAAATGATTACCTAGCATTTAGATACATTGTTTTATTTATTTTGTATAGGCGATCATCTACACAATTCTCGTCATTATTGTATTGGTGGCTTAAATAAACAGAAAAATACTCCAACGGACTATTAGAACGAGTAGCATCAGTAGTAGCGTTCAATGGATTTAATCAAACAGTAGAAATCATCAAGAAGACAACCACAGCACAAATACCCAAACGACAAGTGGCAAAATTAGTGCAAAAAAGTGCTTGTGACTTTGACGAGTTCTAGCAAGCACAACAAGCAAAGTCAAAGTCGGGAGAACAGACGGGAGACATCCTGGTCATCAGTGTCGATGAAAGGGTGTGGTTATGCTTCAATTTGTATATGTTTTATAGCATTTTTCAGGTGAGTGAGGTACAGTTTTAAAAGTTGAATCGTGATTAGTTATCCATGAAAGCATACTAGCTCGATCTGAGACAAAAAATCATTGTGCAATCGCTCTTACTAAAACAACTTTATCAATCAATTAACGATTGACAGAATATTGTGTTTTATTTGTAGTATAGGGTTTCTGAATGTAAGATATAATGAGCTTTTCTTAGGTTGGAGGTCATAATGATTACCGATATTCTCGATATAAGCGAGCAAACGAAGCTCAAGGGGCAAGCGGTTGTAGTCGGTTCGGGAATTGCGGGTGCTGAGGTAGCAGTACACCTCGCACGTCATGGACGAGAAGTGATACTTATCGAAAGCGGACGTGACCAATTCGAGCCATCGATCCAGGCATTAAACGATGTCATATTTGCAGGCAAACGCCATCGCGAATTAAATCCCAACTCCTACTACCATCAATATTTACCACCTGAGCTACGTGGAGTCAGTCGTGTGCGTCAATTCGGTGGCACGAGCAACGTTTGGACGGGCAAATGGAAATATTTACAATCCTCAGATTTTGAGGCAAGACCTTGGGTTGACAATAGTGGGTGGCCAATAAGCTTCACCGATCTGTTGGAACATTACCGTTCTGCTGGCAAAGATTATGGTTTCGGCGATTTAGAAGCAGAAGCCATGCGTCCTGAAATTGTGGCACTTCGAGCCAAGATTGCTGCACACGGTTTGAAAATGAGCAGTTTCTACTGGGAAGAGACACCTACACGCACTGCTGTGCGATTTGGCGAAGAAATGCGTCGCTTGAAAAACTTGCAGGTTGTACTGGGCGCGACTGTAACTGAATTGAAGCTCGACGATTCCTGTCAGCGCGTAACAGCGATCTCTTGTAGCTCTTTAGAGGGTCGAGAATTAATTGTAGAAGGGGAGACAGTTATCCTGGCAGCAGGAGCTTTTGAAACCGCACGTATTTTATTGGCTTCTAATAGCCAACTTCCTGATGGAATCGGCAATGCCCACGATCTGGTCGGACGTTTTTACACCGATCATCCTAAACATCATACAGGATCGCTACGACCAGGTTCTCTAGCTCAAGAATATGCCCAAGAACTGCAATACGCGCCAAAACCACGTTTTTGTATCTGCTTTGCCCTTGATGATGTAACTCAGCAAGAGCAAAAATTGCTCGAACACGTTTTATACCTACAGCCGATCTATGAGAAGCCACTGGAACGTTTGTGGCGAAACTTTCGGGGTCGTCCTGCCTATCGGGATGATAATGACTCTATTTCTACTTACCGAGTTAAATTTGTCACCGAGCAAGCTCCACACAAAGGCAGTCGCGTTAAGCTGGCAAAAGAACCAGATAAACTCGGCAAAAAAAAGCTAGAGGTTGACTGGTGCTTCACCGATCAAGATCGGCAATCTATGGAGAAGACGATAAAACTTTTGACCCATCGATTCGCCGAAGCTAAACTTGGAACTTTTGAATTTGGAGACGATCCGCCAAATTTGGAAACTATGACCGACGCAGCCCATCAAATGGGTACTACTCGCATGGGCAACCGACCCGAAGAGGGTGTTGTCGATACTAACTGTCGAGTGTTTGGTACTGAAAATCTATACGTTGCTAGTTCAGCCGTGTTTCCCACTGGACCATCTTACTCGCCAACCTTTACAATTCTGGCACTCGCACGTCGCCTCGGTCAGCATTTGCTTCAGACCACATTAGTAAATAAGTAAATTAAGTAAGGCTCTTTATTTCTTACCTGATGTTGTTAAATTAACAAAGTTCCAGAGTTGTTCGTATAATTGTGGCTCAAAAAATTTGATGCACAAAGCATAAACTAACATTCCCATCGATGTTCCTACGATTATTAACAATGGTAAATTAATGACATCTAATAAAAAGTGTTTAACAATTAAAATAGCTACCACCATGATTCCCGAACTAGCTAAGGGTGTAACAAACCGTCTTAAATAATTCATCAACTTAATTTTAATGAATTTATTCACCGCCCACTGACTTACGGGAAACACTAGATAGCTGCTGATGACATAACCTGCTGCTACTGCAATAATGCCCCATCTAACTGCAATCAAACAAGCAATTAGATTGGCTGCTGCATTAAATAAGCTAACTTTAACAGTCCAAGAGGGTTTGCCCATTGACACAAATACTGATTTGTGAAAATGAGAAAGTGATAGCACTATACCTTCAAGAGCTAAAATTTGCATTGCTCCAATGGAAGGTATCCATTGCTCCCCAAATAAAGTTACAGTTAACTCTGGTGCAAATACTACTACGCCCAGATAAGTCGGAAAAGCGATGATGCTAGTAAACTGAGTTGTTTTATAAAATAATTGGCGAAAGCGTTCTGGATCTTTTTGTAGCCTAGAAAACGTTGGTAGAGCTACTTTATTAGTTGTTTTTACTAATAGCTGAGTCATTATTTCTAGTATACGATAGGCGATCGCGTAGTAACCAAGAGCAACTTCGCCTAAGAAATAACCAATTAGCAAATTATCAGCACGTTTATCAAAAAACTTAATAAATTTGAAGGCTAAAACATACATTCCAAAACTGAATAAATCTTGAAAATGTTTTAAAGAAAAACGTAACTTTGGTCGCCAATCAACCTCACTCCACATGACCACTAAGGAAACTAATTCTAAAGTAATATTTAGAGCAACTAAGCTCCAAACACCATAACCAGCAAAAGCCATGCTAATTCCTACTATACCACTTATTATCGTAGCTAATAGCGATCGCAAAGCAATAATTTTAAAAGCGAATTCTCGCTCTAAAATTGCATTATGAACGTGACTAAAAGAATTAATAACAAACAATAAAGATAAACATTTTAAAATTGAAATTAGCTTGGGCTGATCGAAAATATTGGCAACCAAATCAGCAGAAAAAAAAGTAACTCCCATAAGTAAGATACCGAATCCTACCTGACTCCAAAAAGCAGCATCTAAGTGTTCTGGCTCTATGTTTTCTCGCTGAATTAGAGCTTTAGCAAATCCTTGTTGGCGAAAAATTTGCATAAAAGCTAAAAAAACATTAGCTAAAGCAATTAAACCAAAAGTTTCTGGAGTTAATAATCTAGCTAACACTAAAAATATAAATAGTGAAAAGACCTGACTGCCTGAGTTTTGAACGATAGACCAAAGCAAGCCTTTAAATGCTTTTTGTTTGAGATTCATGAAATTTTACTCAATGCCAGAATATATAAATAAATAAATTGCAGCAATTCTCATTTTGAAAAAAAGAGGCAGAAACTTTGCTGCAAAAATTTGCGGCAAAAAAGAAAAAAGACGAATGAGTTATCGTATTATTTACGCTAACTAAGATGAATAGGGAAAAAATCTTAATTAACAATCAAGAAATATTTGTACA
>NZ_LR213966.1 GCF_900659865.1 Hyella patelloides LEGE 07179 | reverse complement strand
ATTCTTCTTTATTACTAGGATTACATAACTTAATTGATAGCATTAATCAATTTCCCACACTGCTTCTTTCTGGATAAATCACCTTATTTCGTAATCTTTTAATTCGGAAAGTGACAGAAGAGGGATATAATATGTTTGTTTGTCAAGCCAAAACTTACAATTTGCTTCTGTTTGTTGTCATACTAAATCCGATTGGTAAGAGTTGGAATCGTTATTCTTTAAGTCCCCCAAACTTGGGGGATTTAGGGGGCAATTGAAAGTAACTTTTATGAACAGGATTTAGTATCAATAGTGATTAAGCGCAGATTGTCCAACTTGGCTCGCGGGTTTGCAAAAACGTACAAGACAAAGTGACACTGAATCGCTCAAGCTAAATTAAGAGTTTAAAGTTTTCTTATTTTCATGAAGTCTCAACTCCATCAAGAAAAAGCCAAATTTTGGTGCGATCGTGATCTGGGAAATTTAGAATTATTAAGAGCAACCTATATTTCCCATAGCTTCTCGCGACATACCCATGAAAGTTATGCCATTGGAGTAGTTGAAGCAGGAATAGAAGGTTTTCGCTATCAGGGTTCTAATCATCTTGCTCCTCCCAGTAGTGTTGTAGTGGTACATCCAGGAGAAGTGCATACAGGTCACGCAGTAACCAAATCTGGTTGGACTTATCGGATGTTTTATCCTGAAACTCATCTTCTTCAAAAAGCAGCCTCAGAACTAGCAGATTGTTTTCAACCTCTTCCCTATTTTCCTACTGCTGTAATTCAGGATAGACAACTTGCTGCACAAATGTGTTATTTGCATTTACGTTTAGAAAATTCAGCTTCCAAGTTAGAAAAGGAATCGCTTTTGATTTGGACTTTTGCCCAATTAATTAGCAAATATGCCCAAGCACCACCATCAATTAAACCTATTACTCCAGAATTTTCTGCCGTTAAACAAACCCAAGAATATCTCAGAGCCAATTACACAGAAAATATTTCTTTAGAGCAACTTTCTAATCTAGTCAACCTGAAACCCCTACGTCTGCTACGAGTGTTTCGTAAAGCGATGGGTTTACCTCCCCATGCCTATTTATTACAGGTGCGCGTTACTCAAGCCAAAAAGTTGTTAACAATGGGAATCTCTATTGCTGAGGTTGCTGTGGAAACGGGTTTTAGCGATCAAAGTCATCTACATCGGCATTTTAAAAGATTTGTGGGGGTAACACCTGGACAGTATGTTAGAGGTTTTGAAAATAGGATTATTGCCTAAATTTTTGCCGATCGAGATTGAAAATAGTTGGAGAGCATTTTTCATTATGGTTGAAATTAGTCACGAAACCGCAGCACAGACAGAAGATAGACTATTAAAAGTTATCGCTCAAAGTGAATTCAAAATTTTTGCAGAAAGCTATGTTTTTGAAGAATTTACTATAAATAATTTTTCTAATTTAGCTCGCCAAGATGCACTAGCCTTAGTTAGAGATCATGAAGTTTGGAGTCAGTTAATTCCTTCTAATGATGCTACCAAAGAACAATTTAAAATCTTTTCATTTCATTTTGACGATTGTGCTGATAATAGTGGTTTTGTTGGTTGGTTGGCTAGCCATTTAAAAACTAAACTCGGTACTGGTGTTTTTGTTACTTGCGGGCAAAATCTCCAACGTGGTGGTATTTTTGATTACTGGGGTTGTCCATTAGAAATTTCTGATAATGTAATTGATGAAATCGAAAAACTAATCGTTGAAGGAAAGAAATTATGTTCGTAATTAACTGGTATTAAACCCACACTGAAATCTTTATTAGATGAATTGATAGTGCAACCTGATTTTGCTAAAAACTAAAGTTTTACTAAAAGGTAGTATCAGTTGAAATTCGGGTATAGGTCATATACCTGCAAAATAGCAAAAATAGATTTAGGGTTAACTCATTGCTTTTTTTGTATTTCATATAATTTATTTAATGAGGGATAAAATTTATCTTTCATCCTTTATAAAAAACCTTTCTTTTTCTTTTTTTTCTTAGTTTTAGATTTAGTCTTTTGTACTTGTGCTACTGCTGCTTCAAATAAATTATTGAGATGTATCGGTACGCTTGCTATTGATGGTAGTTGAGGTGTTGATGGTTTATTGTGTTCGAGTAACAATTTATCTAAATCTGTTTCGAGATTAAAATCATTTTTATGACAATAGTTTGGCAAAAGTTGCTCTAAGGCTTGGGGATATTCTTGTTTAATTTGTTGCCAAACATAATAATTAGCTTCAGGCTGTTCTAGATATTTGCGAACCAACAAATTACTATTTTCTTGGCTTTCTGGACTTTCGCTAGTTAATAGGTCGGTAAATTTTTCAAAATTAGGCAAAAACATTTGACCCCATCGCGGATGAGAGAATACTGTAACGCTTTCAGCTTGTTTGATTTCTGGAGGTAAGTCCACTTTGGGCGTTACCATTGACAGTTTATTTTTGTTTTTAATAATATTGGCTACTGCTTCAGTGTCTGCACCTAGATCGCTAGCAGCTTCGGTAAATTCAGCTTCGCTTGCTCCTGATTCTGCTAACATTTCTGATAAGGATTTAGAGTCATCAATACCTGCTTCAGCTAATCTTTTTTTATTCATAATTTTTTGCAATTCGCCAATTTTCTGATTTAATTTGTAACCAGGTAAAGTAAGACGTACTGCTTCGTGGATCTCTTCGAGATCGCTTTTCAGATAATCGACAAATTCTTGATGATATACTGCTACAGATTCCCAGGCTTGTTCTAATAATTCTGGAGCATCAGCATAAAGAAATTCGGGATAATTATCCCTAAATTCACCAATAGCTACAGCTAATTTTGGCTGACTCAATTTTCCTTTAATAATGCGATCGCTGAAGAAAATCCATTCTAAATTATTAATCGGGGCAATAATAGCTAAAATTATTTCTCCTAGCTGCCATCTATTTATTTCTTTGTCTGGAATTTCAGAAGAACGATAAACTTTATAAGTTTTAGCAGTTAACCAGTTCATTAGCTGATAAGAATTCTCTTGAATTTCTTTAATTTCAAATAAGCCAATAAAATTGTTTTGCCATAGCTTGACTAACTCAATATCTTTTGAATTTAAATTTTTAGCTTGTTCTAAAAATATATGTAGAGGAGTTTTATTTTTGATTTTCCCTTCTGTAAGAAAAAGATCGATAGTTAAATTCTGTTGTTTAATACCGTAGCTACTTGTATGACTTTTTTCCACAGCATAGGTTTCCAAAGCAACTGCAACCTCTCCTTCAGCATCATAAACAAAATCTACTAGAGTCTTTTTGAGTTGAATAGCTCTTTCTATAATCTTTTGCATAAATAATCCTAAAAATGTGAGGGGCTGTCCTCGCCCTCGAAGGGCGGGGCTTGTATGCCCCGTCAAATTCCTATGCTAGTTGAGATTAACAAGTTTTACATCTAGTAAAAGATAGACTTCAGTGAATCGGGTTATTAATTTTTAATGTTAGATTAATTTTGTTCGCCTTCTTTGTTAATGGGATCTCGGATTCACCAAGTTGCTATGCGATCGTATAATACTAATTTCTGGGATTGATACAAGCAATAAACACAAACATATTCGACATCAATCTTCACGAGTAATAAGTAACGAGTAACTCGTCATTACCTCTTTAAAAGTAGCAAGTACCGCTTCGCTCAAGTAGCAAGTAGCAAGTTTGTCTTCTTGTAAGTTAAAAGCAATTATTTGATCCTTCTTATTTGAGTTACTTATTACTTATTACTTATTACTTATTACTTAATGACGAGTTACTTGAGCCTCGTTGGGCGTGGTAATTTCTTCTGATTCTTTCATTGTTGAAGCGATTTTGATAAATCTTTATACTTAACAATATAAATTTGTATTCAATCGAGCGTATACAAGAAATTACTTAAACTGCAAATTTATAACTTTGTTTTACTGGGATTTCTGTAAAAGATATTGCCGATAAACTCAAAAAAAAATGGAATTTGATAGTGCCAAATCCCAGATAACAAGTTCATTTTTTATTTATTAACGATGTATTAGTCAATCGCTTTCTTGATATTATCTTTAATGTTTTCTACACTGTGTCTTACTTGAGCTTCTGCTTGTTTTTCTTGACCTTCGGCTTTATCTTGAGGATTTCCCGTAACTTCTCCTACTACTTCTTGGATTTTCCCTTCGATGTTTTTAGCAGTAGCTTTAACTCTATTTTCCATACTCATTGCTTATTAACCTTCTAATACTAAAGTTATCCCTAATCCTATTGGCTCTACTAAATTTCTTCATCTATCAAAGGGTTGAATTCAAAAGTTGCTTTAAAATTTTTCTGTGTATAAATCACCATTCTGTTAAATTTAATAAATCTATCTTAGGGTGGCGATCGAGTCATCTTTATATCCTCATTTCAGTAAATGTTGAATTATCTTGACAATAAAAATATTGGTTCATCCTATGGATAGATGCTTTGGAATTGGGCTCTTCAATATAATTGCAGCTATAATCTAAAGATTTCTTTTTATTATTATTCTGAGACGTTTCAATATGGCTAATTTAATAGGATTCAAATTATTTGCCCCGTATAATAAAGAAGCTGCTGTTATTGGTTCTTTTTCTGATTGGCAACCTGTAGTAATGGAAAAAGGTGATGATGGTTATTTTAGAACCAAAATCGAACTAGAAGATGGAGAATATGAATACAAATTTCGCGTTCGATCTTTAAGTTGGTTTTTAGAAGAAGATGAATGGGTAGAAGTAGTCGATCCCTATGCAGTAAATATTGCCCCAGAAAGTCAAAATGGCACTATTAATATTAAAGATGGAGAACCAATCGTCGATACTTATCTATGGCAACATGACGATAAACCATTACCCTCAGACCATGAGTTAGTTATATACGAACTACATGTTGGCGACTTTTCAGGCGGTGAAGACGACCCTTCGAGTGAGCGTTCCTTAGCGGACGTTTCGTCCGCAGGTTCTCACCCCAAAGCGAGGGGTAAATATCAGCACGTAATTGAAAAATTAGATTACTTGGTAGACTTAGGGATCAATGCAATTGAATTAATGCCAGTAAAAGAAAATCCTGGTAATTATAGCTGGGGTTACAGTCCGCAACACTTCTTTGCTGCTGAGTCTAACTACGGTACTACCTACGAATTAAAACATTTGATCGATGAATGTCATGGTAAGGGTATTCGGGTAATTGTGGATGGGATTTATAACCATTCCAACACTGAATGTCCTTTGACTCAAATCGACCATGACTACTGGTTTCATCATTCTCCCACCGATCCTGACAATAGCTGGGGTCCAGAATTTAACTACGAAAAATACGACGAGAATCTAGATCTTAAACCCGCATGGAAATATATTGGTGATAATGTAGATTTCTGGATTGGAGAGTATCACGTCGACGGTATTCGCTACGATGCAACCAAACAAATTAACAACTATGATTTTCTCCACTGGGTTGTTGATAAGGCAAAAGAAAATGCTGGAATGAAACCCTTTATCAATATTGCCGAAAACATCCCTGAAGACCCATCAATTACTAACCTAGATGGCCCGATGGATGGCTGTTGGCACTATAGCTTTTATGCTAACATAGTTGCTCATATTTGTGGCGATCGCTACGACCCAGAAGAATTAAAAAGTGTGATTGACTGTAAGCGTAGAGGCTTTATGGGCGCAACTAACGTAGTCAACTATCTAAGCAATCATGACCACAGACGAGTAATGGTTGAATTGGGCAATCGCGGTATTATGGGAGAAGCTGCCTTCAAACGAGTTAAGCTAGGTGCGGTTTTAATGATGACTGCGGTTGGTATACCTATGCTATGGATGGGTCAAGAATTTGGTGACTATCAACCCCTTAATCAAGATGCTAGTAAGATTGATTGGACTTTACTTGAGGGAGATGATAATAAAAGCCTGTTTGCCCACTACAAAGGTTTAATCAACTTACGGAAAAATAACCACGCACTATACACAGAAAACATCGAATTTTTTCATGAAGACCCAGAATCAAAGGTAATTGCCTATACTCGTTGGAATGATAAAGGTTCTCGTATAGTCGTGATAGCTAACTTCTCCGATCGATATTTGGCAGGCTATGCTGTTCCTAATTTCCCTGCTGAGGGTAATTGGCACGAGTGGACTGGTAATTATGATATTGATGCTGGTAACGGTCAAATTATGGTTGATTTACCTGAATATGAAGCTCAGGTATTTGTTAAATAGTGAACGATTGATAATTTTCAACTGTCAATTAGCAATTTTCTATGTTTGCAGTATCTTTAATCGTAAAGTCAATTGATTAAGGCTGCTTTTAAAGTTGGAAGTAAACCTATTTAAATGTTCCTCATAGTTGGGGGATTTAGAGAATAAAAAATGAAGTTTAAGGTTGGATGCGAACTCAATTACGAGGTGTCAAATGATAGCACTTTTATTTTGAATATCTGTGCCGTAGAAAATGAATATCAGCAGGTTATAGATGCTAATCTACAAATTAAACCCGATCGCGATTTAGAAGAATATATTGCCCCTCATACAGAAAACAGCTATCTACGATTAGTTATACCCAAAGGGAAATTGGAAGTCTCGTATCAGGCGACAGTGAATTTAAAACACAGCGTAGATAATCCTGACGAGATCTCAGAGAGATTGCCATCAGATATACCCCTGGATATTATCCATTATCTATATCCATCGCGCTATTGTCAAAGCGATCGCCTGATGAAGTTATCACAGGATGAATTCGGCAATTGTCAGCCTGGTTATGCAAGAGTTCAAGCTGTCTGTGACTGGATTTACGACAAAGTTACTTATATATCTGGTAGTACGGATTCTCATACTTCTGCATACGATACCGTAACAGAGAGAGCAGGAGTGTGTCGCGATTTTGCTCATTTGGGTATTGCTTTTTGTCGTGCTTTAAGTATTCCTGCCAGATTCGTCTCGGCTTATGCTTGGCAACTACAGCCACCTGATTTTCATGCCTGTTTTGAAGCTTATCTAGGGGATAAATGGTATTTGTTCGATCCTACTCGTCTTGCACCTAGAGAAGGCTTGGTGCGTATTGGTACTGGAAAAGATGCAGCAGATACTGCTTTTGCTACAGTTTTTGGTGCAGTTCAATTAAATAATATGCAGGTATATATAGATTGCCTGGACGATAAATCCCTAAAAACAAAGGATATGGCGATCGCAAATACTTAAAATTAGCTCGCTTGCCATAAGCTTGAATCTTATAGTGGAGGAGTTGACGAGCGCGGGGATAAGCTTGAAGCTTATAGCTGTTAGCTAGTTAAAAAACGGCATATTTCTGTATTCATTGTTTGTTTGATGCTCAATGAAATAATTTCTATATCTTTGGATAGCTCCCAAAAAAATATCATTTTTTTATTTCCTACCTTAGAAAGATTCATTATTAATTTATCTTTGATAGTTTTGAGTTGTAGATAACTTATCAACAAAATATTTAAGGTCAATTTTCAATGACAATTGAAGCTGATACTAAACAAGCATATCAAGAAAAAGCTAAAGCACAACTTGATAAATTAAATGCTCAGATGGATGAGCTAAAAGCTAGAAGCGCACAAGCAAAGGCTGAGGTCAGAGATTACTCCGCCGTACAACGACGAAGCCTGCTCTGACCGTTGGTCAAAATACAGTATCAAGACAAGTTAGCAGAACTATACATCAAAAGGGATGCTGCTCAAACAAGATTTCAATAATTGCAGCAAAGTAGTGAAGAAGCTTGGACAGAAATACAAAAAGGTTTTGAACAAGCGGACGGAATTAAATAGTGCCTGGAATAATGCTGTCAGCAAATTTTAATAAACAGATATCAAAATAAACTGGAACAAAAAATGGACATTTTAAGAATTATTTGTGCAATATTCATACCACCGTTGGGTGTATTTTTACAAACTGGATTTAGCACCCAATTAGCTATAAATATATTACTAACCTTACTAGGATACATCCCTGGAATCGTTCACGCAATATGGATAATTGCCAAAGAATAAAGCTCTACCGAACCTGCGATGTAAAACTGTTAGAAACTAGCCATCAAAAGTCTTGCTGTGCAAGACTTTTAGTTCTTGATAGTTTGATTTTGTATATTTTTTCCTAAATCCGTTTACAGATAAGTATTTCAGGCAAATTCAGCACTGTAAGTTCGGTAGAGCCAAGAATAAATAGATTAAATCACCAAATTATCAAACGATAGTTAAACTATTTTATGAGTACATGAGTAGAATAATAGACACAATTGTCAACAGCCTACAAGATTTACTTGGTAGTGCGATTAAAGTATTTCCCGCAATTATTGCGGCTTTAATCATAATTATGCTGACTCGCTATGGGGCTGAGTTTACTAGAAAGATTGCCGAAAAAATAGGGAACAAGGCTTTACAGAGTAAATCATTACAATTATTATTTTGCAAAACTGTAAGTGTTACTACTTGGATAATAGGTGTAGTTCTTGCTTGCGTCGTTGTTTTCCCTGGTTTACGTTTGGGTGATATTATTGCTACCTTGGGATTAGGTTCTGTAGCTGTAGGTTTCGCTTTTCAAGATATTTTCAAAAACTTTCTTTCGGGAATCTTAATTTTAATTCAAAGACCATTCCGTCTTGACGATCAAATCATTGTTGGCGACCATGAAGGTACAGTGGAAAGGATCGATCTTCGTGTTACTAAACTTTGTACCTATGAAGGTGAAAGAATTTTAATACCTAATTCAGACGTGTTTACTAGCGCAGTTAGAGTGAGAACAGCTTACAATCAGCGTCGTACCGATCTAGCAGTGGGAGTAGACTATAATACTTCTTTACCCAAAGCAAAAAGTATTTTACAGAAAACTATTGAGGGTGTAGAAGGAGTTTCAGATGATAAATCCCCAGAGATAGATTTAGTTGGTTTCGGTGATAGTTCTATCGATTTCATTGTGCGTTATTGGACTAATTCGAGACAACTTCAGGTAAGACAAGTGCAAACTAGAGCAATCATGGGAATTAAAGAAGCCTTGGATGCTGCTAATATTGGTATTCCTTATCCTATTCGTACGCTGTATTACTACAATCAGGATAAATATAGTGATAATCTTCCTGATAATAATAACAGTAATGAGAAAAAAAGCGATCGCCCTTATATAAGTTCAATTGAATAATGAATAATATAGTGGAGAGCGTAAATCTAGTTTCGGGCTTGGATGCAGGACAGATAAAAACTATATAATAATTCTGGTTACTGGCAAAAAATGTTTGATGTCACTTTTACTAGAAAAACAAGATTTAGAACAACTACACTCCAAAAAAGCGTTCATCTGCGACATGGACGGAGTAATCTATCACGGCAATAAACTTTTACCAGGGGTACTTGAATTTGCTAACTGGTTGAAAGCAGAAAATAAGAAATTTCTGTTTCTCACTAATAGCAGCGAACGCTCCCCACGAGAATTACGGGAAAAGTTACAACGCCTGGGAATTGAAGTAGCAGTGGATAATTTTTATACCAGTGCTTTAGCTACCGCAGCATTTTTGGCGCAACAAACGCCTGGAGGTAGTGCTTTTGTCATCGGAGAAGCAGGACTAACTAATGCTATCTACGAAGCTGGTTTTTCCATGAACGATACCTCACCCGATTATGTAGTAATGGGGGAAACTCGCAGTTATAGCTACGAAAAACTAGAACGTGCCACTTTCTTAGTGCTTAATGGTGCTAAATTGATTGGCACTAATCCTGACTTAACTGGTCCTTCGGAAAAAGGGATCGTTCCCGCTACAGGTGCTTTAATTTCACCTCTAGAATTAGCTACCAATTCCAAAGCTTACTTCATAGGTAAACCCAATCCCTTAATTATGCGTAATGCCTTGAAAAAATTAGCTTGTTCGAGGGAAGAAACTGCTATTATTGGCGATCGCATGGATACTGATATTATTGCGGGAATAGAATCGGAGATTGACACAGTATTAGTTCTCAGTGGAGTTACAAGCATTGAAAATCTCAGTTGTTTTGCCTATCAACCTAGATATATTCTTGATGGTGTTGGCACTCTCGTATCTTAATTTTTCTGAGGCTTTGCGGTCATTTGTTTTATAAGTAAAGTATCTGTACTTGATGATGGCATTACAACGTAGAGATGTTTTTCCTAGTAAAGATTTAGCAGTTGCGACACTTGTATGTAAGTCATTTAACAAGTAGCGACCCGCAAAGCGGATCTCTTCGAGATCGCATTAACTATCCTGTCGATAATAATAGAGCAGTTTGGATACAGGTAGCTAAAGGCTCTGTATTACTCAACGACAAGCTATTAGACTAGCATTTAATCATATTCAACTTTTCTCCTCAAAGCTTTTACTTGACCTCGTTTGACTTTGTTGTCTAATCTTCTTCTTTTTGTGCTTTTAGTAACTTTAGTTTTGATTCGTCTCTTCTTAACTAATGTTATAGTTTTAATCAATTTCTTGAGACGTTTTAACGCATCTTCTCTATTTTGTAGTTGAGTCCGAAACTGTTGTGCCTTAATAATAATTATGCCATCTTGTGAGATTCGAGAATCTTTTAGTTTTAGCAATTTTTCTTTATAAAAATCAGGCAAAGAAGACGCTTTAATATCAAAACGTAGATGGATCGCCGTAGCTACCTTATTAACATTTTGTCCTCCCGCACCAGCCGAACGAACAGCACTTATATTAATTTCACTACTAGGAATAGTAACTCGCTCGGATATTTTTAACATTGAGATTTAATATATTTAACTACTAACTATTATCGAATATCGATCGCGATCTTAGAGGTTTTGCCGTTACCTTCTACACCGAAGAAAGTAACTAGGACATGGTGGGGAATAATACACCCATATTTTTGATGCGCGATCCGATGAAGTTCATGGACTTTATTCGTTCGCAAAAAGAACATCCTAAAGAACAATGACGACAGGATCGAATGTGGTGGGTTTTTTGGTCTTTAACTCTCGAAAGTATACATCAAGTGTTGTGGTTAATAGGAGATCGCGGTGCGCCCATGGGATGGCGACATATGAATGGTGATGGTGGTCATACTTTTAGCCTAATTAACGAAAAAACGATTAGATCGACAATATAACCTGTGATAGAGTTTTCTGAAGTAACAGTTTGTTAATTTGTAAATAGGCAATTTAAAGTAACAAAATTAAAAGGGGTTAAGTAGACATGGAAACTCAAACACCAGAACAAAAATTAGGTTTTACTAGATTCGCAGAAATTTGGAATGGTCGTTTAGCAATGATCGGTTTTGTAGCTGCTATCTTAGTAGAATTTTTGACAGGTCAGGGTATCTTAGGGCAACTAGGTTTAATGTAATTATCTAGTTATAAAGTAAGCTAATTTAAGTTAAAACTCAACTAATTTTAATTAGCATTTTCTTGATTTACTACAGACCAATCGATGAGAGAAAGTAGGTTAGAGCTAATAATCTAACTCAAATCTCTTATTTTTTTATGTTTTATGTAGCATAAAAGTATTGCATAAAACATAAAAAAAAGACGTTGATATCAACGTCCTAAAAGTATAGCGTTACGGATTTAGCTTAGGACATTCTGCTTGAGAGTGTAAATTCATTCCTCATCCTTCATTCCTCATCCTTTATGCCAATCACGGACTCACCGATGGTCGCGCGATGCGTAGCGAGTCCTAAGGCGGAAGCGGTATCCGTGATAGACATCCTTACGAGCAGATAGCTAAACTTTGTCCTAATCTAACTTTGTACGGCTATAGTTATATTGATTATCAACTAACTTACCGATTATTAAATTAAGCTGTCTCCCACATATCTCTAATTTTACCTGGTAAAAATTCAGCAATTTCTTTAATTCTGTCTTGAGACAATTCATCCTTTGTGGCAGAGAAAACAGCATTAATTACTTTTTTACCAGTTGTTCCACGAGGTAATCCACCTTCTTTTTCGATGCGAAAAATAAAAGTATCGGCATCAAACTTCAAAGGAGGACGAATATTACTTAACCAAGCAACCAAAGGATTATCATCATGCCAAAGGTCAGCTATTTCTTGTTGTAATCTTTTGTTCTCGGCATATTTTTCAGCTTCGACCTGTAGTTCTGATTCTACAGCTTTGGAGACTTCTGTAGTCATCAAATCCCGCATGGTACGATAAACGACGGTAGTCAAATCTCTAGCATCGAAGATGTCTGGTAACTCCGCTTTGAGAGCCACTTTTTCTAAGAATGGAGTATAACTATTGATTACAGGTGTAGATTTTCCTTCTCTTAGTGCTGCGGGGGGATTCTGTTCCATACGCTCTAACATTTTCTTTCCCTTCTCGGTTAATTCTGCTTTTTTGAATTTAATTAAGTGGGGTAAAGGACCGTCTGGTGCGCCGAGAGTATTGGCAATTCGGAAATCAAGTTCTTCTTCGTTAATTAAATCTGGTACGTCTTCTTGATTAGCGTAAGCATTACCAGAGAAATCAGCGTCGATATAGTGTTTTTGATTGAGATAATCTAAATGACCTAAAAAATCTGCAATAGTTAATTTTCTTCCTGTAAAGTCAGTAGCCTGAAAATCCACTGAATGTTTACCATTTCCATCTGTCTCATGAATTTTCTTGAGCAAGATATACATAACATCATCTTTTAAAGCTATTGTCATAATAGTTTATTCTCTATATTCTTTGTACAGCACAAATTATACAAAAAATGTATTACTAGCCACCTCTACTTTAAGAGCAATATCGATCTAGAACTTGAGATAGATAGATCTCGATTTCGTCCTTCTTTTTACAAAAAAAA
>NZ_LR213965.1:9050-12923 GCF_900659865.1 Hyella patelloides LEGE 07179 | reverse complement strand
TTTTATTTCCCTAATCATTTTTGATTTAAGCGAACCGTGAGTAATGAATAAGTCCCTTTCTACGAATGTCTATTGGCAGAAATGGAATCAGCTTTACAAGCAACTTTCCGATAAATTTCTCAAAGTGAAAGAAGCGGTAGAACAGGCAATGAAATCGACTCCCAGAGCCAGTTCCTTAGTTGAAAACCTCAATTCTCGCCTCAGAAATTACTTTTTCTTGAGAAAGCACCTGAATTCTGATTATCTTGACCTTCTCCGATTTTTTCTGAATCATTGCACCTTTAGGTCAAGCCGAGTGACTGAACGAAAAGGAAAAAGTCCTACGGAGCTGATGTCAGGTGAAAAACATCCACATTGGTTGTCAATGTTAGGATTTGAGCTTTTTCAACGAGCCTGAAAATTTAGTTTCAATAATAATACTTTTGTGCTTTAAGCGAAGTCAAAACTTGGCTCATTTTCACCTGCGTTTGTTACCCAAAATCCCCCGTTTTTGAACAGCGCCCAAAATACCCTGTTTTTGAACGACACCGCATACTGGGTTTATTTACATTTAGGTAACTATGATAATTTAGATTGGTTTGATTCAGCACAACAAGCACTAATTTTACTTCTACCTCATATTTTACTTCTCTCTCTTTTAAATCAGTTAGAGACAGTTAGACCTTGGTTAAATGAACTTGGTTTTGATTTTTCTCTGATTAGGTGCAAGATCTGAGTTAACCTAAACTGATGTTATTTAATATCAAATAGCTATAATTAAAATTGAACTACATTATGAATTATACTTTAAACATTCTATAAGTACAAGATGAAACTAACATGAGAAAATTATCATAAATATTGACTTGAAAATAGATAAGTCTTACTATCTAATCATTGGTTAAGAACTGATTATCGAATCAGATACAGCTATTAACTAATCAATCAATAATGTAGTGAGCAATTTAAAACAATGACAAACAAATTCTCGAAAATACTAGTGGTCATGGGCGTAAATATCGATACCATTAGCAAAGTTGATTCATAAATAAATTTAACCCATTTTAATGGCGACTGTATTTAAGCCTCGTTCCACTAGTCCATTAGGAACAGATTTGTTTTTTGATTTTAGTAGCTTTCTCAATGATTTATCCGAACATGACGAATCTGTAATTGCTGGTGGCAGTCGCTCTCGCTCTCGCAGTAATAGTGGTCGTCGTCGCCGTCGCCGTCGTCGCATGCATTACATAAAATTTAAGCAAGTTTCTATTTCTGCATAATCCACTGCTTGTTCGGCAACTTCCTCATTTCAGCCTTAGGTTCAAGTGAGTGAGAATCTATTGATTTATTATCAGATAAAACAATGATTCGATTAGTTTTGAACCTATCCTACTATTGATCCAGATATTAATTTTGAACACAAAGAACTAATATTTTTCTCTTACATTTTTAATGATTTTGTGATTCTAAATTACTAGAAAACCCTAAAAAATAATTAGAGGGATAGGTTCCTTATGGTTGCGATAACGACATTATCATATCATAGTAATTTTATGCTGCTTCCACAAGGATAAAAATATGAACTTATTAGACATTCTCACTTATAGAGCGGAACATCAGCCAGATAAAAAATCCTATATATTTCTCCTAGATGGAGAAACTGAATCAGCCAGTCTAACTTATGGAAAATTAAACAAACAAGCAAGAGTAATTGCTGCCCATCTTCAATCTTTTAAAGGAGAACGAGCTTTACTGTTATATCCTTCTGGATTGGAGTTTATTACTGCTTTCTTCAGTTGTTTGTACGCAGGGGTAATAGCGGTTCCAGTTTATCCTCCCAAACGGAATCAAAAGTTATCTCGTCTACTTTCTATCGCTAATGACGCTCAAGCAACAGTAGCTCTTACAACTACATCAATATTAGCTGATATTGAGAAAAAATGGGCAAGTGATACCGAATTAGCCCAGTTACGTTTGATAGCTACAGATACTATTGAAAGCGATCCTAAAGATTTTGTACCCATCTCGGTAACACAAAATAATTTGGCATTTTTACAATATACTTCTGGTTCTACAGGAACACCCAAAGGAGTTATGGTTACTCATGGAAATATTATCCATAACCAACAGACGATCCAAACAGCTTTTGGTCATAGTGAAAAGAGTATAGTTGCTGGCTGGTTACCTTTGTTCCATGATATGGGATTAATTGGTAATATCTTGCAGTCTTTATATGTAGGGTTTCCCAGTATTTTGATGCCGCCATTAGCGTTCTTGCAGAAGCCGATACGTTGGTTAAAAGCTATTTCTAAATATAGAGCAACTACTAGTGGCGGTCCCAATTTTGCTTATGATTTATGCGTGAGCAAAATTACACAAGAAGAATTACGCAATCTGGACTTAAGCAGTTGGAATTTAGCTTTTAATGGAGCAGAACCATTACGAACAGAAACTTTGGAGAAATTTAGGCAAAAATTTGCTGCTTGTGGTTTTAACAAAGATGTTTTTTATCCTTGCTATGGAATGGCGGAAACTACCTTGTTTACAACAGGTGGAAAGAAATATCATTCACCAGTAATTCAGGGAGTGAAAGCTCGTGATTTAGAGCAAAATTTGGCAGTAGAAACTGAGATTTTCTCTCCAGAAAGTCGAGTGTTTGTAGGATGTGGTCATCCTTATATGGACACAACGGTAATTATTGTTAATCCAGAGTCCTTAATTTGTTGTAGCCCAGAACAAATAGGAGAGATTTGGATTAGTAGTAAAAGTTTAGCTGCTGGATATTGGAATCGACCCGATGCGACAAAAGAAATTTTTCAAGCCTATGTTAAGGATACTGGAGAAGGTCCTTTTTTACGAACAGGAGACTTGGGATTTTTGAGAAATGGAGAGCTTTTTGTAACAGGAAGACTCAAGGATGTAATTATTATTAGAGGTCGTAATCATTATCCCCAAGATATTGAATTAACAGTTGAAAAGAGTCATCAAGCATTACGACTGAACAGTGGAGCAGCTTTTTCAGTAGAAGTAAAAGGGGAAGAAAGACTAGTAGTGGTGCAAGAAGTTGAGCGCACCTATGTACGTAAACTAAATTCGGAAGAAGTGGTTTCAGCAATAAATCAAGCTGTATCACAAGAATACGAATTAGCTATTGATACTGTAGTTTTGCTTAAACCAGGAAGTATTCCTAAAACCTCCAGCGGAAAAATTCAGCGCAGTGCTTGCTGGCAAAAGTTTATTGATGGAAGCTTAGAAAATATAGTTTTAAAAAGGTCTGTTCAAAAAGCTCTCCACAAAAACGAAAATTATATGGTCGAGAAAGAATTAGTTATAAGTAAATTGAATCAAATAATTACTCAATGTATTTCTTTCTCTTTACAGATAGAACTAAATAAAATTTCTTCGGAAAGCAATTTTTATGGTTTAGGTATTGATTCTCTTAAAGCTGTGGAAATTATTGGAGAATTGGAAGAGAAATTAAATATTTCTATTCCTCCTAAATTAATGTTTGAGTATTCAACAATTACCGAACTTAGCACGTATTTTTCCAAAAATTATGCAATAGAACTTGAAAATGAAGTATTAGTAATTCAAGACAAAGTAATTACATCAAAATTACTATTTGATGTTGAACCAGAAATTAAATCAGAAGAAGAATCTCAACCTATTACACAAAATCAAAGAATTGTAGGTGAATTATGAATTTAACTAACTTCTTACAAAGACTTATAATCCAAGGTTGGAAATTTCGGAATGATAAAGACAAATTGTTGTATGATGCTCCTAAAGAAAAGTTGACTTTAGATACATTAAATCAACTCAAGGAATACAAATCAGACATTTTACGTTTGCTGCGAGAAAGTCCAGAAATTTTTCAGATAGATTCTGCCCTCA
>NZ_LR213965.1:0-8296 GCF_900659865.1 Hyella patelloides LEGE 07179 | reverse complement strand
CAGCGTACATATTTATCCTCACCGATGGAAAGGTGATTTCATTGATGAAAATAATCACAATATCGAAAAGCAATTTAGTATCTTAGTTTCTGGAAAAGATGATTATAAAGTAAATGTTGTTCAAGATTGGAATGATTTAAATGAAGTAGAAGTGGAATTTCAAAAGATGTTTAACCTATTGAGGTTTAACCATCTTGAACTACCTCAAAATGAAAAAGCTTATGAGATCAACAGTTTGTATAAACAAGCTATTGAAGGGGATTGTCAGGAACCCGAGCCAAATCAAGATTCTGCCAATTATCTTCTTTGGGAAGCTTGGAAAAGAAAATCTGGTATGAGCAAATTATTTGCAATGAAGGAATACAGTAAACTGGTTGCTTCATTGTCTCGCAAAGTTGTAAGAACACACTAAGTTATATTGAATGGGCTTAGATATCTGGAATATTCTATCTGAGAAATATTTTTTAATTGGTCATTAATTGTTTCAATAATTGAGCGTTTCAGGGACAAAAGCTTATCTTGAAGCCGTATTAGTATATTTTTCATATTTTGACTAGTGGTCATGGGCGTAAATATCGATACCATTAGCAAAGTTGATTCATAAATAAATTTAACCCATTTTAATGGCGACTGTATTTAAGCCTCGTTCCACTAGGTTAAGGCAAAGAATTGAATTAAAACTTTTCTAAAAGCTGGGAAGTCAGTTTTTGAAATACATATTCCTTATTCCGAACTGAGTTTAGGTAATAGCAATTAACTGAGTAATTCGGATATTGCGAGTAAAAGCCTAACATTACACAAAATCAAAGAATTAAAGGTTCATTATGAATTTAACTAACTTTTTACAGAGACTTATAATCCAAGGTTGGAAATTTTGGAATGATAAAGACAAATTGTTGTATGATGCTCCTAAAGAAAAGTTGACTTTAGATACATTAAATCAACTCAAGGAATACAAATCAGACATTTTACGTTTGCTGCGAGAAAGTCCAGAAATTTTTCAGATAGATTCTGCCCTAACGTTAACTTCAGAACAGATTGAGCATTTTAATAATAAAGGTTGGTTAGGACCCCTAGATGCTTTTTCCTTATCGGAAATAAGAGCTGTAATGGATTGTTTAGAATCCCATTCTGTTGTACCTCGGATACATAAACGAAGCACTATGGTATTTCATAACAACATTTACAATCAGTCTACTAGTCGAGATCAGCATTTATTCCACCGACCAATTGCCGAGCTATTTAAAAGTCCTAAAATTGTTCAACGATTAAACAACCTAGGAGAACCAGATCTATTATTGTGGCGAACAAATCTTTTTGCAAAATTAGCAGGACACGATACGATTTCCTGGCATCAAGTGTTCGAGCATTACTCAACCACCAATATACATGAAGCAAAACAGTCTTTGATTTTTCCTGAAAAAGATAAAGACGCTTTGAACTTTACTGTCTGGGTTGCATTAGATGATTCCACAATCGATAACGGATGCCTTCAGTTTGCAAATGGTACTCATAAGGTTAGATTTGAATTTGTTAACAATTCTGTTCCTGCTAGTGAAGGAATATTTGCTGGAATAAACATTCATCATTCACTCTATCAACAGGGTAATCAATATTCTGGAACTTTTATTTTTGATGAAAATGATTGGGAAATAGAAGCCGTTCCAGCTAAAGCAGGTCAGATTATTATCTTTTCAGAAAGATGTATGCATTCATCTTTACCTAATCAAACAAATAATCGACGATTGGCTATCAATGCACGTTATATTCGTCCGAGCGTACATATTTATCCTCACCGATGGAAAGGTGATTTCATTGATGAAAATAATCACAATATCGAAAAGCAATTTAGTATCTTAGTTTCTGGAAAAGATGATTATAAAGTAAATGTTGTTCAAGATTGGAATGATTTAAATGAAGTAGAAGTGGAATTTCAAAAGATGTTTAACCTATTGAAATTCATGCATGTTAAAACACCTATGAATGATGAATTTTATAAGATAAACAGTTTGTATAAACAAGCTATTGAAGGCGATTGTCAGGAATCCCAACCAAAAAAAGATTCTGCTAAATATCCGCTTTGGGAAGCTTGGAAGAGAAAATCTGGCATGAGTAAATTAGTTGCAATGAAGGAATACAGTAAACTGGTGGCTTCACTGCCTCGCAAAGTTGTAAGAAAACACTAATCACGAGGGAGTTGATAAATATGAATTCGATCAAATTGTTGAAAGAACTCGTAATTAAAGGTTGGAAATTTTGGAATAATGGAGACAAATTGTTGTATGATGCACCATCAGAGCAATTAACTTCTGAACTATTAGCTCAACTAAAGCAACATAAAGTTGAAATCATAAAATTACTTCAGAAAGAACCAGATATCTTTAATGTTCACCCTCTTTCCTATAGTCAAAAAGCTCTATGGTTTATATGGGAATTAGAACCTGAAAGTGCTGCCCATAACGTGGTTTTTTCTGCTCGTATTTTTGATGATTTAAATGTAGCTTTATTTCGTGCTGCTTTCATAGAGTTAGTTGATCGTCACCCTTGTTTGCGTAGCACTTTTCCAAAACTTGGCGAACAACCAATTCGACAGGTACATCAAAATTTTCAACTAGATTGGAGGCAGATAGATGCTTCATCCCAAGATGAAGCAGAGCTTTATTCTCGAGTAGTTGGAGAATCAAAACGGTCTTTTAATCTAGCAAAAGAATTAATTATACGCATAAGATTATTTACGATTTCTGCATCAGAACATATTTTATTAATAACAATACATCATATTGCCATTGATGGTTGGTCTTTAGATATTATTTTATCGGAATTACCCAAGCTTTATCAAGCAAAAGTTAATGGTGTTTGTGCATCCCTGACTACTTTAAAAAATTCTTATTCAGATTATGTTCGCTCCCAAGAAGAACTGTTGGAAGGAACAGAAGGAGAGAAACTTTTTCATTATTGGGAATCTAAACTTGAAGGAGAATTACCAGTATTAAATCTACCTACAGATAAACCAAGACCAGCAATACAAACATATAATGGTGCATCAATTATTTTTGAGTTGTCCGAGCAACTTTCGCAAAAACTCAAACAACTAGCTATAGATAACAATGCAACACTTTACATGACTCTTTTAGCAGCTTTCCAGGTGTTGTTGTATCACTACACTGGCACTGATGATTTTTTAGTTGGTTCTCCAGTTGCAGGCAGATTGCAGTCTCAATTTAGAGAGATTGTTGGTTATTTTGTTAACTTAGTAGTTTTGCGTGGAAACCTATCTAATAATCCTAGCTTTAAAGAGTTTTTAAATCAAATTCGTCAAACAGTAAATGAAGCACTTATTCATCAAAATTACCCATTTTCTCTGTTAGTAGAAAAATTACAACCATATCGAGATTCAAGTCGTTCGCCTATTTTTCAAGTATCTTTTGCTTTACAGCAGTTGCGACAATCTCGAAACATACAAAACTCATTTGTAGATAAAATAGGGAAAAATATTTATTGGGGAGGATTGAAGTCAGAACCTTTAAAAATACCGCAGCAAGAAGGTCAAAATGATTTGGATTTAGAGATTCTTGAAGGTAGTTCATCTATTAAAGGAAGTTTTAAGTACAATACTGACTTGTTCAACTCACAAACAATTGAGCGAATGGTTGGTCACTTCCAAAATTTACTCGAAGCAATTGTGGAAAATCCTGACCAGAAAGTGGGGAGTTTAAACTTGCTCTCAGAATCAGAAAGACATCAGTTATTGGTTGAATGGAATGATACAGCAACAGAATACCCATCTGACAAATGTATTCATCAGTTATTTGAAGAGCAGGTAGAAAAAACACCCGACGCTGTTGCGGTAATTTTTGAAGAACAACAATTAACCTATCGACAATTAAATCAAAGAGCCAATCAATTAGCTCATCATCTGCAAAACCTGGGAGTAAAACCAGAGGTGTTGGTGGGGATTTGTGTGGAGCGTTCCATTGAGATGGTGGTAGGACTGTTGGGGATACTCAAAGCTGGTGGAGCTTATGTACCACTAGACCCCAATTATCCTCCAGAAAGATTGAGTTATATGTTGGCAGATTCTAATGTGGGGGTGTTGCTGACTCAGGACTCTTTGCAAGAATCTTTACCAGAGCATAATGCACAGGTGATTTGTTTGGATACTGATTGGGGTGCGATCAAGCAATACTCTAAGTCTAATCTTAATGCTGGGGCAAGTTTCGATAATTTGGCTTATGTGATTTACACCTCTGGTTCTACTGGCAAACCCAAGGGGGTAATGATTATCCATGGTGGTATGGCTAATTATTTAAACTGGTGTACAAAAACTTATAATATTGCTGACGGAGTTGGCTCTGTTGTTAATTCTTCCATTGGATTTGATGCTACCATTACCAGTTTATTTGCACCTTTATTGGTGGGTGGTAAGGTGGTTCTTCTACCAAAGATAGAAGAAATTGAGGCACTCAAAGCAGCATTATCTTCCGGTACAAAATTTAGCCTTATCAAAATAACCCCGGCTCATTTAGAAATACTCAGTCATTTATTAGAATTTGAACAAATAAACATTCAAACCCAAGCATTTATTATTGGTGGGGAAGCATTATCAGAAAAAGTTGCTTCTTTTTGGCAACAATACGCACCAACAACTGGATTGATTAATGAATATGGTCCGACTGAAACTGTAGTCGGATGCTGTATTTACAAAGTTGAAAAACAAAGCTTTTCTGGGGGTAATATACCCATCGGTCGACCCATAGCCAACACCGAAATCTACATTCTAGATTCCCCTTTACAGCCAGTACCAGTGGGTGTACCTGGAGAACTGCACATTGGTGGTGATGGCTTGGCTAGAGGCTATTTGAACCGTCCCCAACTAACATCAGAAAAATTTATTGAAAATCCCTTCAATAAAAGTAGTTCAAAACGACTCTATAAAACAGGGGATTTAGCTCGTTACTTAAGTGATGGAAATATAGAATTCCTAGGTCGCATCGATAACCAAGTGAAGATTAGAGGCTTCCGTATCGAACTAGGAGAAATAGAAGTAGTCCTGGCTAGTCATCCTCAAGTAAATCAAACTGTAGTCATTGCTGTTGAAGAAAGCACTGGTAACAAACGCTTAGTAGCCTACATAGTTGCGGACTCAGAAATCACAACTCAACAACTACGGGAACACCTCAAAGCACAGCTACCAGAATACATGGTACCCAGTGCTTTTGTTATCTTGAGCACTATACCATTAACACCTAATGGTAAGGTAGACCGCCAAGCTCTACCAGCACTAGATATAAACTCAACTCGTGAGCATGAATATGTGCCACCTCAAACTGAAACTGAAAAACATATTGCGGTGGTTTTTCAAGAAATGCTGCAACTAGAAAAAATAAGCATTTATGACAATTTCTTTGAACTAGGAGCTAATTCACTAATCTTACTAAGAATCAATAGTAAGTTACAAGAAAAATTATCAATGGAATTGTCTGTTATTGACATGTTTACCTATCCAAATATAAAAAGTTTAAGTCAACACATAGCGAATAGAAATACAACAAAACCGCCATTGGAAGCACGTGAAATATCCCGAGAAGCAGTAAAGTTCAGAATAAGAAAAAGGCTTAAACTCAGGGGTAAAGTTTAAGTCAAGCAAAAATATAAAATCCTTATGTGATTTGGTAAAAATCAAAAATTGAAAGATACAAATGGATCAAATTAACGAATTAGATATTGCAATTATTGGGCTATCTGGTCGCTTTCCTCAAGCAAAAGACATTAATTCTTTCTGGCAAAACCTTAAAGATGGTGTAGAATGCATTTCTACTTTCTCAGAACAAGAACTTCTAGACTCTGGCATCAGACCAGAGCTACTGAAAAATCCCAACTACGTGAGAGCTAGAGCTGTGCTTTCAGATATTGAAATGTTTGATGCAGCTTTTTTTGGTCTCAGTGCAAAGGAAGCCAAGCAACTCGACCCACAACAACGTCTTTTCTTGGAATCTGCATGGGAAGTGATCGAAAGCGCTGGTTATGATCCAGAAAAATATGCTGGCTCGATCGGAGTCTATGCAGGGGTAGGCTTAAACACTTACTTGCTCAACAATATTCCTGTTAACATTGACTTCCAAGATGTTGTTGGTCAGTATCAATTACTTATAAACAGTGATAAAGATTTTCTATCTACCCGTGTTAGTTACAAATTGAATCTTACTGGTCCATCAGTTAATGTTCAAACAGCCTGCTCAACTACATTGGTGGCGGTTCACTTAGCCTGTCAGAGTTTACTTAACGGAGAATGTGATATGGCTTTGGCTGGAGGGGTGTCAATTTTGCTCCCTCAGAAAATTGGTCATCTCTATACTGAAGGCATGATTTATTCTCGAGATGGTCATTGTCGAGCTTTTGATGCTAAAGCCAAAGGCACTGTAGTAGGTAGCGGTTTAGGTATTGTGCTTTTGAAGCGACTAGAAAATGCGATCGCAGATAGAGATTATATTCATGCCATTATCAAGGGTTCGGCTATTAATAATGATGGCTCTTTGAAAGTGGGGTACACAGCACCTAGTACAGAAGGTCAAGCAAAGGTCATCGATCAAGCTCAAGCTGTAGCTGAAGTAGATGCAGAGAGTATTACTTACATAGAAGCTCACGGCACTGGCACAACATTGGGAGACCCCATTGAAATTGCTGCTTTGACTAAAGCATTCAGACAAAGTACCCAGAAAAAGAATTTTTGTGCTATTGGTTCTCTCAAAACTAACATGGGACACCTTGACACTGCCGCAGGTGTAGCAGGACTGATCAAAACTGTTTTAGCTCTCAAACACAAGTTAATTCCTCCTAGTTTGCACTTTGACGAACCATCGCCTAATATTGATTTTGCTAACAGTCCCTTTTACGTCAATACCACCCTATCTGAATGGAACAGCAACGGTACTCCTAGACGAGCAGGAGTTAGTTCTTTTGGTATCGGTGGCACTAATGCCCATGTAATTTTAGAAGAAGCTCCTCTACTCCCACCTTCAGGAAAATCCCGACCGAGGCATTTGCTTCTCATCTCTGCTAAAACCAGTTCCGCACTAGAGCAAGTAACTGCTAACTTGGGTACACATCTCCAGGAAAATCCTGAGTTAAATCTAGCTGATTTAGCTTATACCTTGAGTTGTGGTCGCAAAGCTTTCGAGCATCGACGGATGTTAGTTTGTCAGGAAATCAAAGAGGCAGTGGTTGCCCTGACCAATTTAGATTCTCAACAGGTTTTTACCAATACTTTAGAATCCACAGATCGACCTGTTGTGTTTATGTTTCCCGGGCAGGGGTCTCAGTATGTCAATATGGCATTGGAACTCTACGAAACCGAACCCCTATTTCGCCAACAGGTAGATTTATGTTCGGAAATACTGAAGCAGGAATTGGAGTTGGACTTGCGTCAGATACTCTATCCTCAGCCCGAACAAACTCAAATAGCAAAGCAGCAGTTGGAACAAACAGCGATCGCTCAGTCTGCTATTTTCGTAGTTGAGTACGCCCTAGCTAAGTTATGGCAATCCTGGGGGGTTTATCCTCAAGCAATGATCGGTCATAGTATAGGTGAATATGTGGCTGCAACTTTAGCAGAAGTATTTTCCCTAGAAACAGCTTTATCTCTAGTTGCAGCCAGAGGAAAAATGATTCAGAAACTTCCCAAAGGTGCGATGCTCTCTACTCCCCTTCCTGCAGAGCAAGTGCAACCGCTATTAACAGAAGAACTTTCCATCGCAGCTATTAACGAAGCATTTAGATGTGTAATTTCAGGCTCTACAGAGGCAATAGATATTCTCGAAAATAAATTAGCTTCCCAAAGCATAGAATGTCGTCGTCTCCATACCTCTCACGCCTTTCATTCTCAGATGATGGAACCAATTTTAGATGAATTTAGACAAAGAGTTGGACAAGAATCATTAAAGTCTCCTCAAATACCATTTATATCGAGTCTAACAGGGGATTGGATTAAAGAATCTCAGGCAACAGATCCGAACCATTGGGTTCAGCATTTGCGTCAAACTGTTTTATTTGCCAAAGGCATAGAAAAACTATTGCAAAACCCAGAACAAATTTTGCTAGAAGTGGGTCCTGGTCGAACATTAGGTTCCTTATCGAAACGGCATCTGGCTCATCATGAGCAAAAATTAGTACTAGCATCAGTACGCCATCCTCAAGAAGAGCTATCGGATGTAGCTTTTTTGCTCAATTCCTTAGGTCACCTATGGTTAGCTGGGATTGAGGTAGATTGGTCTAGATTTTACATTCAAGAGGAACGCGA
>NZ_LR213964.1 GCF_900659865.1 Hyella patelloides LEGE 07179 | reverse complement strand
CCTAGTTGCGTTTCTGCTTTACGGGGTGAACTATTCAAATAATCTTTGGTTACTTGTGCCATAAACCCTCTTTTCTTAGAACCAGTTAGCTTGAGAGCAGCATCTTTAATGGTTGATTTGATTTTTTCTGTTAGCATCACCAGTCAGCGATCGCCTTTTTCTAGTTATTATTGCTTCATATTTATCAGATTATCTGGTAACTTATTTACGCGCAAGTCCCTAAGGAAGAAGTTACTAAGCTTCCGTGCATTGCACTGAATAAAGAACCACCAAAAACACCAGCTACACCTAGCATATGGAAGGGATGCATCAAGATGTTATGCTCGGCTTGGAATACCAACATAAAGTTGAAAGTACCACTGATTCCTAAAGGCATACCATCGGAAAAAGAACCTTGTCCGAGAGGGTAGATTAAGAAGACAGCACTAGCAGCCGATACGGGAGCAGAGTATGCTACACAAATCCAAGGACGCATACCTAAGCGGAAAGAAAGTTCCCACTGACGACCCATCCAGCAAAAGACACCAATTAAAAAGTGGAAAATGATTAGCTGATAAGGACCGCCGTTATAAAGCCACTCATCTAAAGAAGCAGCTTCCCAAATAGGATAAAAGTGCAAGCCAATGGCATTAGAAGAAGGAACAATAGCACCAGAAACGATGTTGTTGCCATAAAGAATTGAGCCAGCAACAGGCTCACGAATTCCATCAATATCTACAGGAGGAGCAGCAATAAAAGCAATGATGAAACAAATAGTTGCAGCAAGCAGACAGGGAATCATTAAAACACCAAACCAACCGACATAAAGACGGTTATTCGTGCTAGTTATCCACTGACAAAAACGTTCCCACAGACTATAGTTTTGATCCTGTTTATAGGTAGTTGTCATAGTTATAATTACGAGAATAAATTATCACTTTAATCAATAACTCACGATCGATGAACAATAAATTAATGAACCTTAATGAACATTGAACAATTATCGATTGATTGATTGTTGGGCAATTTGTATCTTGCCTTACAAATAAGTATATTTACATCTCTTTGAATTGAGACGCATTTTGTAGTTAATTTATTTTTTATTTCATTACAAAAAATAAGAAAAAGTTTTGTAAAATTAATAATTAAGATTTTTATAAATTTTAACTAGAAATATTTAATATTTTAGACTAACTTTTGTAACAGCAATTTTTCTTGAGAATTCAATTCTCGCCATTCACCAGGTTGTAGTTGACCTAAACTCAAATAATGGCAATTTTGAGTGGGCGTAGTTTGAGCGCGAGATTCGGCGAGGTTTCCTCGCCTTGAAGAATCGCGCTGTTCCAGGTTTCCTCGAAACGCTGAACACCCAGTGATTTCACAGCGAGTATTGTTAATGCCCATTGCTACTCTTACCAGTCGTAAAGTAGGAAAACCTACCACAGCAGTCATTCGGCGTACCTGGCGATTACGTCCTTCTGTCAGGTTTATTTCTAGCCAGCAGGTGGGAACGGTTTTACGATAGCGAATAGGTGGATTTCTGGGGGGTAACGCTGGTTCTTGAGATAAAATCTTTGCTTTTGCAGGGCGAGTAATATAGTCTTTGATTTTGATGCCTTGTCTTAATTTTTGTAATGCTATTTCATTGGGAACTCTTTCCACCTGTACCCAATAAGTACGAGGGTGAGCAAATTTACGATGTGCCAAACGATGTTGTAACTGACCGTTATCTGTAAGTAATAATAAGCCTTCACTATCTGAATCTAGTCTGCCAACAGGATAAATATTAGGTATAGAAATGTAATCTTTTAACGTATTTCTTTTTGTGGTTTCATTACGGTCTGTAAACTGACATAAAACATTGTAGGGTTTATAAAACAAGATGCATTTCATTTTTAGTGGTTAGTCCCGTCAAGCGGGATCGAGATAGTTAGTGGTTGGTTGCTAGTGGCGATTTTGATTTATCAAATTAGAGAAAAACCCCTAAAATTAACTAAACAGCATTTCGCATTCAGTGTACAGCTATTTTTAAACCAAGTTGCTGTAGCTATAAATAACGAGGAGATAACAGTCTTGAGAGGAGAAGCTAATTCATTTTTGTCTCTTGATTACAAACAAACTTTATTTAAGTTAATAGAGGTGCTGCGAAAGCTCAAAGAGTTTGCTGTCAAACTTAAATTGCAGCAGCTAGAGACTGATATTGAGCTAATTCTTCACAAATTAGCTAATAATACTTTTTCGATTGCAGTTGTGGGGGAGTTTAAGCGGGGAAAAAGTACTTTTATTAATGCGTTACTGGGCGCAGATATTTTACCCTCTGATATTTTACCCACCACGGCAACAATTAATAGAGTGACTTATGGTTTAACCCCAAAAATCAAAATTGTATTCCGAGATGGTGAGGAAGAATTTGTCGAAATTGAAAAATTAAGCGATTATGTGACTAATCTTACTCCAGAATCAGCACAACAAGCTTTAAAGGTTAAAGAAGCAGTAGTTTATTATCCTGTGGGTTATTGTCGAGAAAATAATCTGGATTTGATCGATACACCAGGTTTGTGTGATACTGCCGATCTTACAGAAATTACTCTTTCTGTGTTACCCCAGGTTGATGCTGCTATCTTTGTCATGATGGCGCAGTCTCCTCTTTCTGCAACAGAGTCTAAGTTTTTAACTGAGAGTTTGTTGACTCAAGATTTAGGTAAGGTAATTTTTGTAATTACAGGAATTGATTTATGTAAACCCCCTGAAGCAGCAGCGCGGATTATCAAGCACATTAAACAAAGACTACAAGATAAGATTTTAGAATACGCTAAAGAAAAATTTGAGCCAGATTCATTACCGTATCAGACTTATATCAGCAAAATTGGCGAGTTAAAAGTATTTGGTTTGTCTGCTTATCAGGCTTTAGAGGGAAAGATTACAGGAGATAGTGCTTTACTAGATAAAAGTTTGTTTCGACCCTTTGAAGCTACTCTACGCAAGTTTTTAGAACAAGAGAAGGGGGTTATTTTACTGCAAGTACCCACTAATAAAGCGATCGCCCATTCTCAAACTATCTCACATTCTATTAAAAAACAAAATAGCAAACTAGAACAACAGCAAGTAGAATTTCAAAAATTATATCTTAATGCGATCGCTAAACTCAAGTCTCAAGAAGAAAATCACCGTCGCAACTACACAACAACAGCATCGCAAGAAATATTCAAAATTCAAGAACAAAAACTAGAAAAGCGAGTTAAATGGGAAAGAGCCAAAGTTTTAATTGAAATCGAACAAAAGAAGCTACAACAGATGTCATCAGAAACCGAAGACATCTTAACAGAAGTAGAAAATATCTCTAAACAGTTAAGGTCAGTTACAGGACACGTTTGCTATAGCTGTAGTCGAGTAAATCAGAATAATGCCAAATTTTGTATTCACTGCGGTAATCAGATAGCTTGTCTTAACTGTGGCGCAAAACTTAAAGCTCAAGCTTTCCATTGTATTAGCTGTGGACAAAAGCATCAGTAATAGTCGAGTCGAGCAGATCGAGAAGATTTTTTAACTCAACCTTAATGACACTTACATTCGTGCTAGTGCAGATATCTTAGATAGCATTTCTGGCTTCAAACCCTTTAGTTCGTCGAGGTTTAGCCATCCTTCCTTGACTAATCTGGCAAAATCAAACACGATTGTCGAAGGATTATAGCTGTATTTACCATCTATCTCGTGTCTTTTGGTACTTAAGAGATCGTGTACATACCACAATTCTTCTAGCTCTGTAAGTAAGCTAGCGCGATCTCGAATACTAGCGATTAAAGTGGAAGTTTCTCTCTCATAAGCGATTTTCAAGGCTTCTTTAGCGATTTTTTCTTCCGTTTTGGAAGATTTATTTTCGTTTAATTGCAACATTAATACAACACCGAATCTTAATTTAATACATTACATTTGTTTATGTTATGAACAAGATGGTAACATTTATCACATCCAAAACCCAATGAATATTAAAATTGTTTACAAAAATTAATCATAATTATTAAAGATACTTTTATAAACGCGATGTGCAACTTTCTAGAAGAGAATAATACTTTCAGAGTATTTTTAGCAAATCTCTATTTCTGAAAGCCAATAAAATCAATGACTTAAAAAAGTCGCACAAGGGGTTTTATCAGGAATTTAGCAAACATAAAAAAAGCCGACCGCGCACACGCCTCGCCAAGAGCGAGATCGTTTTTGTTTGTTAGCGGTCGGCTGAAGATGCCTAAAAATAATTTTTTATTTAACTACAACTAAAGATTAATTTTGTTGCAATTAATTGGCAATTTTTGGGATTGCTTGCTTTTGATTGTTCTTAACGAGCTAGATTGAGTAATTCTTTAGGAGATGCTAACAGATCGATCGCCACGAAGAAAATTTTGTTCTCAGAATTAAGCAAAAATCTCCAAGACATATTCATACCCACACCAGCACCAAACCAAGGAGTTTGCACTTTTCCCGTTACTTTAATCTGACTATAACCCTCTTCAGCAGGCTCGGAAACACCGCGCTCTGGAACTAATTTAAGGTTATAGCATTCTTCTTTAAAGAATTTGAGGACTGCATCTTTACCAACAATTGGTCTTTTAAAAGGAGGTTGCAGCGCACCATCGGGAGCAAATAGTTTGATTAACTCGTCAAAGTCATTAGCATTTAACAAGTTCATATAGCTTAATATTGTGGGATTGCTTACGCCTTCGATGGTGACTTTAGTTCGTTTAGATATTTCTGTAGGAGGAACAACAGGTTCGCTAATTTTGCTGAAGTTACCCATTTTAGAGGTATCAAATCCCATGTCTACTACAGTATTTCGTAGTACCGTGATTTGTTGACCTGAGTCTAATCCTTGAAGTGTTGCCAATACCGCAGAAGCATTTGCTGAAAGCTTATAGCCTTCAGGTATAGGAGCAACAATTCCCTGCTCCATCCATTCTCCCAAACGATACCAAAAACCCAGCTTGATGTTAGCAGTCCAAGTAGCGTAAGTGCGACAGATTGGTGTGTCAGCATGGTTGGCAAGGTCGCACATTACCTGAGATTGTTCTTGGAAACTCATTTCCTTAATCTGATTAAGAGTAGGTTCAGCAAACTGCATATTAGCAGCCCCAGGAGCAGCGACAGTAATGCTTTTACCCATTTCTAAATAAGCAAACCAAATCCAAGCCAGTTGATCCTCTGCACTAAGCTGATTGAATCGGGCTGTTAAGGCGGGTACCGCATCAGCAGATAAAGTATTGGGAAATATATTACGGGCTGAATCAGTAGTGAATGGCATAGATATCCCTCTATCGTTATTTTATTTGCTGTGGAAAAACGCTATTTACGAGAAACGCTGTATATATTATAGATAAATATTGACTAATGTTAAGTTTTATTGACAAATTTTAGATTTTTGTTTCTGATGTAGTACTTAATGATTATTAATATGACCAAAAAAAGAGAAGTCAATATCTATATATCTTAGAACTTATAAAAGGAATAAAATTTAAAAGAACTAAAATTACCTTTTGCAACACTAAGGAAGCTTACTCTTGCTAGTTATGCCTAATCCCGATTATTCATGCTGATTATTTTTGATTTCATCTCAAAAACCAGCATTATTGTGCATACCCTATCTTAGTTGAGACGTAGGAATTCACAGAACAGAAAAACAACTACATTACTTTGACGAGCGACCCTGCGGATTGAAAATCCGCTAAGGAACGCCCTAAAGGACTAGCTTTGCGTCGCGCGAATGTTGACATTTACTTGTCTTTTTATATCGATTCTTTATTTTAAGGAGTGCCAAGATTAATGACCGCAGTAGAACATACAGAGATTAATTATCAATCCACCTTTGGCGGGGTACAAAAAGCGATCATCTCTCTAGTAGGAGATTTAAAACAGCTAAAAAAAATCTCTCGTGAACTTAATCTAGATAAATCAATTCCTCTAATAGATGATGTCATTGAGAGAGTGCAAAACAAATCTTTCTCTGTAGCGATTGTGGGAGAATTTAAGCGGGGTAAGAGTACCTTTATTAATGCTCTGTTAGGTCGCGATATTTTACCATCTGATATCTTACCCTGTTCGGCGACGCTTAACCGTGTTACTTATGGTGTCACTCCTGCGGTTAAAGTTATTTTCAAAGATGGTAAAGAAGAAGAAGTAGCAATAGATCGCCTGGAAGATTATGTGACAAAATTAACCGCCGAGTCTGAAGATACCGCAGCCAACGTCAAAGAAGCGATCGTTTCTTATCCCGTACATTACTGTCAAAACAATGTTGATATTATAGACACTCCTGGGTTAAATGATGAATCCAATATGGATGAGGTTACTCTATCGGTATTACCTCAAGTGGATGCTGCCATTATGGTAATTTTGGCACAGTCTCCCTTTGGTGAATCAGAAAGAAGATTTTTAGAAGACAAGCTGTTAAGCAATGATTTAGGAAGAATTATTTTTGTTGTCAACGGAATTGATAACTTTAATCGTCCTGGGGATGCAGATAGAGTAATAGGAAGTATTCAAAACCGCATTCAAAAAATGGTAATCGACCGTGCGAAAGAAGAATACGGTGAAAATTCTCCAGAGTACGAAGTATACATCAAAAAAATTGGTACGCCCAAAGTATTTGGCATCTCTGCTTATCAAGCACTGGAGTCCAAACAAACAGGAGACGCAGAATTATTAGCATCAAGTCGTTTTGCTGAATTTGAAGCCTCTTTGGAAAAGTTTTTAACCGAAGAAAGAGGCGCAACCTTCTTGCAAGTACCAGTAAACCGCGTTATTGCTTCAGCCAACGAAATTCTTAAAACCCTGGATATCCAAGAAAATGCTTTAGGTATGAAGCAACAGGAATTTCAATCTAAATATGAAAACTCAGTAGCAGAAATTACCGATTTGCGAGAAAAAAACGCTCAAGAAATGAATAAAATTGACGCAGCAGCTGTGGAAGTAAAACAGCGCGTTCGTCCCCTAGTGACCCAATTTCCCGAACAATTAAAACAATCAGCAATCACAGCCATTGATTCGGCAGTTATTGACCTTCAAGAACTTAAAAACCCCAGATCGGCCAGTGAAAAGCTAGGTCGTTTAGTATCAAGTGCGATCCAAAAAAGCGCGCAGCAACAATCAGAAAAAATTCAAAAAGAAATCGAAATCGGCTTAGTTAAAGAAGTAAGTCGCTTAGAAAACTTCGCTAACGATGTAGTAGGGACTTTGCAAAATATTGAGATGCAGTTTGTCTCTATTGAAGCCTCTACTAAAGCTAATACTAACGCTACAGGAGAAGGTATCACTGCTGCATTAGCTGTATTTACTGGATTTGGCGGTATTTGGTCTGGATACCAAGAAGCAGGGGTTAAAGGTGCTGCTGTAGGTGCTGCGGGAAGCTTTGGTACATTTTTTGCTGCGGGTTTGGTAGCAGGAATTATCGGTTTACCTTTTACTTTCCCCGTGGTAATAGCGGTAGGTGCTTTGTCGGTATTTACGGGACGTAGACTGGTACAAAAAGTTTTTGGTGGCGAACAAATCCAAAACTTCAAAAATAATTACAAAAAAGCAGCATTGACAGAAATTGAAAATAGGTTGGGTGAAGCTCGTCTAGAACAAAATGCGAATCAGCAAATTAATGAAACTTTTGACAAGCTAAAACAAACTGTACGCCAAGAAGTAGATGCGCTTTTGGACAATACCCAAAACACCCTTACAGATATCAGTGCGAAACGAGAACGAGATGAAGTGATGACAGAACAAGAACGCGAAGACATTCAAGAAATGCGAAAGCAAACTGAAAGAATTCTTGGTAGCGCACAAGGCTTATCTCGTCAGTTAACTCAAAAAATTAATTTGGCTGAGAAATTGGCTGATTAAATCAGTTATTGGTCATCCGTAGATTTGTATTAGAGACGCGATATATCACGTCTCTACAGCTACGCTACTTATTACTGTTACTTCTTAGTCCTTCAAATCATGAAAAACCTTTCTTCTGATAATCCCACAGCTAGGATTGACTTAAATTTTGGTAGTTACTTCCAAACCAGAGACAGAGAAATTAATTCTCATTTGGTAGGAGGTATTCCTGATTATGCCTTTTCTTTAGATCGGCAACTCCGTCAACAACTGGCTGCAATGGGCCCAGTAAGAGCGATCGCAAAATCTCTAGTTTCGATGGCAGTACCTATTTATCGTCAGATACAGCAAATGGAAGCTGTGGCAGTTAGTACCCAACAATATCCCGAAATATACGCTTTAGGAGAAGAATGCGCCCGTCGTTTAGGAATTGGCATTCCGCAAATCTTTATTTACTATTCGCCGATGATTAATGCCTATACCATTGCTACAGATGATGTAGAGCCAATTGTGATTCTTTCTAGTGCTATTGTCGAAGCCTTAAGCCCAGAAGAATTAAAATTTGTCATCGGCCATGAATGTGGACATATCCATAACCTACATGGGGTTTATAATACCGCAGTGGAGTTAATGACCAATACTATGGCAGCAGTTATTTTAAGATCTGTGCCTGGTTTGGGAATCCTCAAACTAATGATTCAAGGGGGTTTGCTATTATTTTTCTCCCGTTGGAGTCGTTGTGCCGAAATAACTTGCGATCGCGCTGGGCTGATCTGTTGTGGTAATCTCGATACAGCGCAAATGGCTTTGGCAAAACTAGCAACTGGCGGTATTAATAAGCTAGATAGAATTAACCTCGAAGAATATATTAAACAAATCTCTCAGGTACAGGCTACTCCAGTACGTCTTTTAGAGTTAACTCGTTCCCACCCTTTGACTCATAAACGCATTGAAGCCTTAAGATTGTTTGCAGATTGTGATGTCTTAGCTACTTGGCGTGAAGAAATGGCAACCTCTAATTCTCGCAGTAAAGCAGAAATCGATCAACGTTGCGAACAGTTTATCAATGTTTTAGCCACAGGATATAAAACAGGACAAGCATCGGTATCTCAACCAAGAACAGTTGAAATTGAGTAAGCCGAGCGACTTTTATCAATAAGTAAATACTTCAAAAAAAACTATTGTCGCTTCAAATATTACATTATTAATTAAGAAAATACTCAATCAATGAGCATTCAAATTCGACAAGCGGAATCTTTCGATGCAGACTTAGTAACAGCACTGGTTCACGATGCCTACTATCCATACATTACAAGATTAGGAAAGCCTCCAGGACCAATGCTAGAAAACTACCAAGAAGTTATCAACAAAAATTATGTGTATGTAATTGAGGAACAAGGCTCTGTACTAGGCTTGATTGTCCTAAAAATTGCTCATCCAACTTTTCTTCTCGACAATATTGCTGTTCATCCCTCACACCAAAACAAGGGTATTGGCAAAATTCTGCTGAAAACTGCGGAAAAGAAAGCTATAGAGTCGGGATTTGATACTATTACGCTTTATACTCACGAAAAGATGTCTGAGAACATTAATCTGTATACACATATCGGCTACCGTGAAATTAGACGAGTTCATGAAAACGGTTATGATCGCGTCTATATGTCCAAAAACCTTGATTTAACCAGCTATAAGCGGAAATAATTGCGAGAAAGTACCTTTTCCTGAATTTGTAAGGTGGGCATTGCCCACCCTACTCTCCTTATGACTTGAATATATAGATTATTATTTCGCTATTTAAAATCCATTCAAAAGATTAAAAAATCTCAGATATAAAACGAAAATAAAGCAATGGAATTAACCAAAACAATTAGATACGATCCTCAAGATTTACAAAAAGAATTTAACGCCATCTTAGATAACTTGTTGCAGCAAGTTCAAAAAGATTCAATTAAAACTACTCTTGGTGAGAAGTTAACCCCAAAAATTTTAGCTAATTTAGATCGCATTTCTCAAAGACTACAGGGTAATTTTTCTTTAGTAGTTGTCGGAGATTTCAAACGGGGAAAATCCACTTTAATTAATGCTTTGGTGGGTGCAGAAGTTGTCACCACTAACGTAACTCCCGAAACTGTTACGATTAACTATCTCGAACACGGAGAAGAAAATAAAATCGAGGCGGTACTGCAAGATGGCGGAAAAGTAGACTTAACCTCAGAAGAACTTTATGCAGATCGCTTAGAACCCATTCTCGAAAAACTTCCACCAGTAAAATATCTTAAAATAAAAACTCCTATGGAGTGGTTACAAGGTATTTCTTTAATTGATACTCCAGGTACGGGGGATATTTTTCAACGGTTTGATAGCGATGTACAATCGATTGTAGAACAAGCAGATGCGATTATTTTTACAATCTCTGCATTGTCTCCTCTATCTTTATCAGAACAGAATTTTTTACGAGTGTCTTTGTTACCCCAAGATTTTCCTAAAGTCTTTTTTGTGGTCAATATGTTAGACTGCGCTCGCAGTAATGAAGAAGCATCAAGGCTCTTAGGCGCGATTCAAACTAAGATAGATCGCCTGTTTCCCCAAGCCCATCTCTTTGGTATTAGTGCCAAAGATGAGTTTTGTCGCAGAGAGTCTTTATCTCGTCCTAATCCAAAGCGTGCAGAGGCTTTAGAAGTTGCTTTTGCCGAATTTCGTCAGTCTTTAGAAAATTCGATTTTACTCAACCGCGATCTGATTCATTTATCTCGTCTGGCGACTCAAGTAGATCGAGATTTAAACAATTGGAAATCACAAATTCTTTTGCTACGTAATGGGATGCAGTCTAGTCAAATTGAATTAAGCCAAGCGATCGCACAGTGTCAAGATGAATCCTCAGAACTATATACTCGCATCAAAGAACACAAACAGCAAATCATTACAGAAGTTGAGCAGTTGTCCCAAGAAACTCAAGGCTGGTTAAACGAATTTTTAGATCGTTTTGAATCTGAAGCAATTAACTCTCTATCTCGCTATCAGCTAGAAGATATTCGCCGTCATTATCCTTTCTTCTTTGCTGATTCTTTGCACAAAGCAGTGGCTTCTTGTCTAGATATCCATCATCCGAAAATTGTCGCTATTTTAGAGCAAGCAGCGAGTAACATTGTGGAAGATTTACAATTACTCACTCAGCATTCTACAGATAAAGCACAATTCGCTCAATTTTCTTTAGCAGAGCAAAAATGGACTGATTTAGATACCTTGCAAGCGATCGCCGAAGTCACTCCCTTTAATGCGATCGCCGATATTTTAATCAGTAATCTGAAAAAATCTCAAAGCAACACCAAAGTAGCAGATTACCAAAAACAACTTAAAAATTCTTTTCCTCAACTCAGAATAGCTATCATCGAACAAGTTCAAATTATTTACCAAGAAATTATTCAGCAACTCGAAGCGCAAATTGATACCATCTATCAACAAGAAATAGAATCTTCTTTATCTGCTTTGGAACAAGCAAAAGACTTATCCAGTCAGGGAGAACAAAAAATCGCCCTTACTAATGAAAGCTTAGGCAATGTTTTATCTTTATTTACACAAGTACATGGTAGGCTGAGAAGTTGGCAACAAAAACTGTGGGATTAGACACAAAATAAAAAATGAAGTAGAAAGAAGTATTTTATATTACTAGCTCCTAATCAAATTATTAACGGAAATAGAGGAAAACTAAAATAAATCTATACTGTTTCTTAAAAGTGACTGGAGATTTAGCTTTTAGTTATAAGTTAGGAATGCCAATATTTTTAGAGACTAAATGTAGTACTTAGATATTTTTTTATATATTTAGCCAATGCACTAGAATTGGTATTGCTTGGGGTTTGAGGGTATCTTACGGTAAATTCGACTAAGAATATACAAAATTATATTGCTAAGTATAAATATTATCTAAATATTATTGAGTATGCAACAGGCTATATATCGCATTTTAGACGCTAATCTAGATCGTGCCAGAGAAGGATTGAGAATTATCGAGGAATGGTGTCGTTTTGGCTTGAATAACCCTTCCTTAGCTGAAGAATGTAAAAAAATGCGTCAAGAATTAGCTGTGTTGCATACTTGGGAAATTCGCCAAGCAAGAGATACCCCATCAGATGTGGGAACAGAGCTTTCTCACCCAAGAGAAGAAACACGAGACAGTATCGAGTCTTTATTACAAGCTAATTTAGCCAGAATTCAAGAAGCTTTGAGAGTATTAGAAGAGTATGGTAAGCTTTGCTTACCAGAAATGGGAGGGGTTTGTAAAAGTTTGCGCTACCGAGTCTATACCTTAGAAAGTCATTTATTAAATAGCGATCGCCACAAAAAATTATATCGGTCTTCTTTATATTTGGTTACTTCTTCTTCAGAAAACTTACTTGCTATAGTAGATGATGCTTTACGGGGTGGTTTAACCTTAGTTCAATACAGAGACAAAAGCACAGATGATAATATACGTCTGGTAAAAGCACAACAATTGTGTAAATTGTGTCATGACTACGGTGCTTTATTGCTCGTTAACGATCGCGTCGATTTAGCCTTAGCAGTAGATGCTGATGGAGTACATCTCGGACAGCAAGATATTCCCATCGCTTTAGCCAAAGAAATTTTAGGTAATCATAAAATAGTTGGTCGCTCCACTACCAATCCTGATGAAATGCAAAATGCGATCGCAGAAGGTGCAGACTATATCGGTGTAGGCCCTGTTTATAAAACTCCCACTAAACCTGGAAAAGAACCCGCAGGACTAGAGTATATTGAATATGCTGCTCAAAATTGCCCAATTCCCTGGTTTGCCATTGGTGGTGTAAATCTGACTAATATTAATTATGTTGTTGCAGCAGGAGGTCAAAGAGTTGCGGTGGTACGCTCCATTATGGAATCTGAGCAGCCTAGTGTTACAGTCCGTCAGTTTTTAGGTTGTTTGGGTTAAAGCTTGTTGGTGGCTCGTTGTTAGTTGTTAGTAACTGTGTAACTCGTCATTAAGTAATAAGTAATAAGTAATAAGTTAGGACTTACGCATTGACAGAATAATGAGACAATGCACTCTTAAGTAGAAGACATCAAAAAAACAGGTATCGAACAATCAGGAAAATCAGCAAACCTTCCACCGCACAATGCAATCTCGAACACTACACATTGTTTTTATTGTCAGAACCCAAACAAATGGGATGTAATAGATTGTCAGAAATACTGGGAAATGTCTCACACGATAGCATCAATCGCTTTTTATTGAGGGAAAGATACGAAGCCAAAGATTTGTTCAACAC
>NZ_LR213963.1:5236-13150 GCF_900659865.1 Hyella patelloides LEGE 07179 | reverse complement strand
GGCTACTGCTTCGGTAGTATCGGGTTTAGATGGTGGCGTGCGCCGTTTGAGCGAACTGAATATGGGTTTGGCTGCTTTGTTTATGGTATTTGTATTACTAGCAGGGCCAACACTATTTATTCTCGGTTCGTTTGTGCAAACCCTGGGTTACTATTTGGCTATGCTACCCACACTCAGTTTTTGGACAGAGACTTTTGAAGGAACAGACTGGCAGAATGGTTGGACTGTCTTTTACTGGGGTTGGTGGGTATCTTGGTCGCCCTTTGTTGGTATTTTTATTGCTCGTATTTCTAAAGGTAGAACTATTCGGGAGTTCGTCTTAGGGGTATTGCTGTTACCTTCGATGCTTACTTTTTTATGGATGTCTACTTTTGGTGGTACAGCACTGTCTTTGGAACTAGGTGAACAAGGAGGATTAATTGCCCAGGCGGTTGAAGATAATGTAGCAACTGCCCTATTTGTCATGTTGCAGCAACTACCTTTAACTTTCATTACCTCTTTAATTGGCATAACTTTAGTAACAGTGTTTTTTGTCACCTCTTCCGATTCTGGCTCATTGGTAGTAGACAATCTAACTTCTGGAGGAAAACTCGATTCTCCCACCCCTCAGAGAGTTTTTTGGGCAGTAACTGAGGGTGTAGTAGCAGCAGCCTTACTTTTAGGCGGTGGTTTACAGGCTCTACAAACTGCTTCTATTACTACAGGTTTGCCTTTTGCTCTGGTGTTATTAGTGATGTGCTTTAGTCTCTATCGCGGTTTAAATGAAGAAATAGCAATGCTAGAAGCCGAAAAACTCAGAGCAACTGAGACGGAAAAAAGTCTCGTTCCTTAGTCAAGCACCAGCAGAAAAAAACTAAAAACTGGTAGGGGCAAAAATATTATTTTGATACTTAAGCTTGCTACAATCTTCATGAATATTTGGGATCAAAAAAGCACTGAAACTTCATAGCCAATAACTTTGGCTTTTTTAAATTCACATAACTAACGTAAATTATTAATCTCAATGGCACAACAGTTTGACGCTATTGTTCTGGGTGCAGGAGGAATGGGCAGTGCTGCTGCCTACTATCTCGCTAAATCGGGACAAAAAGTTTTATTACTAGAGCAGTTTGAACTCAACCATCAAAAAGGAAGTTCTTATGGCGTTTCACGGGTAATTCGCTACACTTACGATAATCCGATCTATATCGATTTAATGCGTGCTGCTTATCCTTTATGGTTTGCCCTAGAAGAAGCAGCAAAAGAGCAACTCTATGTAAAAACGGGAGGATTAGATTTTGGCTTTCCCAGTCAAGAATCATTTCAAACCCTAAAACAAAGCATGGATGAGGCGAAATTAGATTATGAATATCTAGAAGCAGATGAAGTTAGTCAACGCTTTCCTCAATTTCATTTAGATGATGGCATGGCAGCTTTCTTTCAGGCAGAAGCAGGCTTACTAAGAGCTTCTCGCTGCGTATTAGCTCATACTCGTTTAGCTGAAAAGCTCGGTGCAACAATTAGAGATCGCACCCCAGTCACTAAGATTATTCCCTATACCAGTAGTGTAGAAGTACAAACCAAAACGGAAACATATCTAGCAGAGAGATTGGTAATTACCGCAGGTAGTTGGTCAAAAGCCTTACTAGCCAAACAAGGCATCAATCTTCCACTAAAAATTATGCCCTGTCAGTTGGGATTTTATCAACCAAAAGAACCAGCAGCTTTTAAGCCCGAAAGTTTCCCTGTATTTTTCGCTCACATGAACGGCGATTACGGTGAAATGCCCTATGGTATTCCCCACGAAGATGAGAGCATTGGTGTAAAAGTAACTACTTTTTACGGTTGGCAAACGGTAGATCGTCCTAGTGAAGTAGACTATACTCCCAGCGAAGAATGGGTAGAGCGCATCCGTAACTTTTCCCGTCAATATATACCTGGTGCAGCGGGTGAGACAATTTCTACTCGTCGCTGTCTTTATACTCTCACGCCTGACAAACATTTTGTAGTCGATCGCCATCCCCATTATTCTCATATCGTCTTAGGAGCAGGCTTTTCGGGACACGGTTTTAAGTTTTCTACTCTGATAGGAAAAATGCTGACTGAATTGGCTTTGGAGGGAAAAACCCAACACGACACTAGCTTATTTAAGTTATCTCGTTTTCAGTAATGTAATAGCAATATGTTTTATGGTGCGTAATTCGGCGAAAATGCTATTTCAAATCTTCTAACTTAATCCGAGGATCGACAGCTTTCAGTAATAAATCAGCTAGTAGATTACCAACGATTAACATAGTTGCTCCCATCATCAAACTTCCCATCACCAAATATAAATCTTGCGCTCTGACCGCTTCTAAGATTAAACGTCCTAAACCAGGCCAATTAAAGAAAAATTCTGCAATAAATGAACCACCTAAAAGACTGGCAAATTCAAAACCAATAAGAGTGATTAACGGGTTAATTGCATTTCGCAAAGCGTGAACATACAAAACTCGATTTTCTGGCAAACCTTTAGCACGAGCGGTTTGAATATAGTCTTGACGCAATACATCCAGTAATTGTCCCCTGGTGAGCCGTTGCAAACCTGCAAAGCTAGTAATACTCAAAGCAACAGTGGGTAAAATCATGTGCCAACCAATATCAAGTATTTTCCCCAGCAAAGAAAAATCTGCATGGTTGATACTGGTCATTCCCCCTATGGGAAATAAAGGAGTCGTAATTTGAGCGATAAATAGTAACAACAAAGCTGTAATAAAGCTGGGAAAACCCTGTCCTAAATAACTGAGAACTCGTAATAATCGATCTACAATAGTATTTTGCTGGACTGCACTAATAATACCCAAAGGAATAGCGATCGCCCAAGTGATGACAGTAGAAGCGATCGCTAATAATAAGGTTGCAGGTATTCTTTCGGCTAACAAATCTGTTACAGAACGAGAATAAATAAAGCTTCTACCAAAGTCTAATCTGGTTACTACCCCGATCAACCATCGCCAATACTGCACTATAGGAGGTTGGTCTAAGCCAAACTGTTGCTGTAATTGTGCCAAATATTCAGCAGAAATTTGCGGGTTATTTTTGAGAGTATCAAGATAATCTCCTGGTGCTATTTGAATAATGGCAAAACACAACATTGAAGCTAAAAGGAGAGTTAAACTAGCCTGTAAAAGCCTTTTAACAACGTATAAAGTGGTTTCATTCCTAAAAATATTGGTAAAAGAATTATCTTGATGAGCAATCATTTTAAGAAAGGATGAGGGATGAGGGATGAGGGATAAGGAATGAGGGGGTAAGGAATGAGGAATGAAGAGCTACTTGGAGTTTGAGCTTACTTTAGGGTAATTTTAGTCCCTAAATTCCTTGCCAATTCCAGATATTTGATAGTCACTAATAACTAATTTAACTTAACCAAATTAAACCACCAATGGTTAAAACAGCCAGTATTAGAGCAAACCAAATAAATTGATTATCTTCTGTATTTACTTGAGATAGATCGATAGGTGGTAATTCTTCGTCTTTTTTATTTTGGGTTTTTTTTCTTTTGGTAGTTATATACTGAGCTTTATTTTGTTCGCCACTGCTGAGATCGGGAATCTCGCTCATCCATTCTGGAGGGCGTTGTAATTCTGGTGCTTGAATAATATAAAGCACATCTTTGGCTTTTTGTCGTATTAATAAATTAGGATGGCTGGTTAATTCTTGGCATAAAGCGATCGCTTCTTGTTTTTTACCCGCAGCTTGGTAAGCAGTGGCTAACAACATCTGAACCTCCGCGCCTAATTTGGTGGAAAACCCAACTAATTCTCTGGCAGATTCTAAATTTGCTATGCTTGCCCGATATTTGCCATTTTCTAAGGCTTTTTTACCGATTTGATAAAATTCTCGGAATTTTTCTTGATTCTTTTGACTCACTGGTTTGAAGAAAAAAGGAAGAAGACAATACTTTTTGAAAACACCTTCGATTCAATATAAAAACTTAGTAAAAGGAATGTCAACAAAGGAAAGAAGAACAAGGATAAGTGTTGAAGAGGCTTGCACCTCCACCAAACTTCTATTTGTGAGGAGTCGACCTCGTCACATCCGACATATGCCCTAAAGGATTCCTTTAGAGCGAGCATCTGGGGAGACCCCCTCGACTTTTGCGCTCTGTCAGTCACGGACTTCGCTTGAAACATCTAGGAGAAGGTAAAAGGTGTGCCAAAACGAAGATTTTTTCTTGTTCTTCTTTTTTTACTCTTTTTCCCTTTGAGGACTAAGGACGCAGTTGGAATAAATTCGATCCAGTTAATTCTTTTCCTTTGTAAGCCTGCTTTTGGAGGAAAAGTTGCGTTAGAGATCATCTATTTTGTTAGAAAAACTGGACATTTCCAATTTTTGATTGCTACTGTGGTTGTTGTTATTGCCATTGTTATTACCGTTGCTATTACCGTTGTCATTCTCATTAGCCGGTTTTTGATTGAAGTATCGTTTGCCATACTTGCTAGAGTAAGAATACTGCTCAAATTCTTTGCTCTTGACCCCATTAATGACCATACCCAAGATATTAGGATCGATGGAAGTGAGAGCTTCTTGAGCTAAATCGGCACTTTCGTTTTCTACTACCCCCAAGCGACTGACAAATAAAATACCGTCAACCATTTTACTTAGAGTTAGGACATCTGCGGTTACAGGTAAAGGAGGCGCGTCAATGAGTACCAAATCATAGGTTTTTCTTCCCCGAGCAATTAATTCGCCCATTTCTGGAGAATCCAAGAGTGCTAAGGGATTAGAAACTCTGCTAGTAGAAAATAAGATGTCTAGTTTTGGCATTGGACGATGAACAGCGTTAGCTAAAGGCTTGCGATCGCGAATTAAATCTTGCAAACCGACAGTTTTAGGTGCTTTCCAGAGAGTATTTTGAGTAGGTTTTCTTAAGTCTCCATCAATTAATAATACATAGCGACCTAATTGAGCGATCGCAGCAGCTAAATTAGCCGTAATCGTCGATTTTCCTTCTCCTGGAACAGAACTTGTGACCAAAATCACTTTGGGAGCTCTTTGAGAATTCATAAATTTGAGATTTGCCTGGAGCATTCGGTATAGTTCGCTCACATAAGAATCTGGCTCTTCTTTGACTAACACACCTTGTTCTTTGACATCATCCATTTGAGGAATGACACCCAAAACTTTGTAAGGTAGTTTCTTTTTCAGTTCAGGAATGCTTTTAACCGTACGATCTTGCCATTCTAGAGCGATCGCTGTTAGGTTAGAGAGAAATAATCCCGATAAAAAACCGAGTAAAATTAGTGCCATCCGACCAGAACTTCCTGTTTCTGGGGCTATTGCTTCTTCAATAATATCTACGTTTCCTGTTTGCTGATTTTCGGCTAATCGTGCTTGTTGTAAACTTTCTAATAAAGCAGTATAGGTTTTATTGGCTGTGTCAGCCTTACGCATTAATTCTTGCTCTTTCTTTTCTAATCTGGGTAATTCGTCCGCTCGTTTCAGATATTCTTGTTGTGATTGGGAAACACTACTAAGCTGCTGTTGCAAACTCAGTTCTTCAATTTTGAGATTAATAAAGTTTTCCAGAATTGTCTCTTTATTGTTATCTCCAGCATTTAATAATCCATCGGAAACTTCAACCCCTATACCGACAGTTTCCGCAATTGATTGTTCTAGCTGCTGTCGCAAATTAGCTTTTTTTTCTTGCAAGCTAACAATGCTGGGATGATTATCTTTAAATCTTTGTCTCTCTTTTGCGATGGCTGCTTCAGTATCAGAAAGTTCTGTCAAAGTACTTTTAACAGCAGGAGTATTACCTAATTGATTAGCTGCTATTGCCTGTTGCAAGTTTAAACCCAACTGGCTTTGCATGGCTTTGGTTTGGGCTTGTTTTCCTTGATAAGACGCACCCAAAGTAGCTATTTGACGGTTGATTGCTCCCGCATCTTGCACTATGGTTCTTTTCTCTTCTTGGAGATCGATAATACTGTTTTCTGTCCGAAACTGTTCCAACTCAGATTCTGCTGTTTCCACCTTTACTTCTATTTCTGGTAACTGACGATTAATAAACTCTTTGGCATTAGCTGGTTCTGCTTGGTTATTGCGAATTTGTTCTCGCACATAAATCGTCATCAGAGTGTTCACAATTTCTGCTGCAATCTCTGGTCGATCGGCGTTATAACCCACTTCAATGACATCACTACCACCTACTAATTCCACTGTCAGATTTTGGGCAAAATTCTTTGGTTTTAAAGGTTCTCCTTCTCCATCAGTTAATTCTAATTGATCGATAGTCTCTTGTAAGACAGGAGAAGCAGTGATTTTTTCAATTTCGTTTTTCAGCGGAGTTTCATTAACACCGATACTATCTAGAGAAGAGATGTCTTCGCCAATTCCCGTTAAAGAGGCTGCGGTATTCTGTCTGAACAGTAGTTTTCCTGCTGCTTGATAACTATTTTGTAAAAATAAGCTTAAGAATACCGAACCCCCCAAAGTAGCTAAAAATACCAGAATTGCTGGCTTCCAGCGTCGCTTAAGTTTCAGTAAATACTGTCCTAAATCTAAGTCTAAATTTTCTCGCGATTTAGGAAGGTTATAATAGTTAGATTCTAGCTCTTTTGGGGGATAATAGTTAAAGCCATTGTTAGTCATAAGAATATAGAATTAAGTGGGATTTACGAGTAAACGATCGGTTTTATTAGGTAATTTTAAGTATTTTTTCTGTATTTACTTTTCAGTATAGTTTACAGAGCGAAAGGTTGTCGTATTTCCAGAATTAATCTCATTTTCAAGATCGATGTCAATTACCTTTCAAAAATTATTTTGTGATTGATTTTAACTAATTTACGCCTTATGTGAAGTTAAAACGCTCTTTATCCTGTAAAGTTTTCCCAGTTTTCCTAGAATGGTAACTTAGAAATCATTAAAGAAATTATAAGGGTTTTAAAGCTTAATCCACATTAAAGGTAATTTTGCTGATTATATCCCCAATAATATCATTTACTACAGAGATAAAGATGTACGTAGTTTTACGATTTGAATATAATCTTTTAAAATACTTAATCAAAGCATTCCTCTCACCGAAATAGAAGATTGAATAACAACTCTGCTCGTCTGTTTGTTTTTCATGGTAGTCGCAATCAGCAATACTCTCTCGCTATTTCTCAGCTAGCCAATCTAGTGAAAGAGCAACTCGCCCGACACTTACTTATTAGCCCTGACCAACGGTCACAGCAGGCTTCGGAGGGGCTGTCTCTTGAATGCGATTCAAGAGTTTATAAGCCCCGTTCGTTAGAAGGCGGAGTCCCGTCAAGCGGGATCGAGATAATCTGTGACTGGAAACAGGAAAAAACCCTTTACACCGAAAATCTGAAGAGATTTAAACATTCGCAAGTAGCCCAGTTAAAAACTAAAACTACAGCGACAACAAGATATCAGAGTTTACTTCCGTTAGTAGAAGTTGCGGTTTTAGAATTTGCTGATGTTCCTTTATCCCAGAGTATTATTAATTTTGCGCAAAAAGCGATCGCATATCACTATCAAAAAGTAGAAATTATTCCTGTATTTTTGTCTGCGGGAGTTCATGTAAGAGAAGATATTCCCTTAGAAATTGCCCAAGCAAAGCAAAAGCTGGGTGATACGATCGTCAGTCTTGAATTATTGGATTATGTGGGAAATTATCCTCAATTAACAGCCCTAATTACTCAAAAGTTTACTCAAATAGCTGCTCAGGGAAGAATTTTGTTGGCCCATGGTAGCCGTTTATCCCAAGGAAATGTTGCCAGTGAACAGCTCGCAAAAAAAGTTAATGCTATAAATACCTATTGGACAGTACAACCCGATCTCACCTCAGCAGTACAATTGTTAGTGAAACAAAACATATCATCCATTGCTATCGTGCCTTATTTCCTATTTTCAGGTAGAATTACAGAAGCGATCGCCTTTCAGGTG
>NZ_LR213963.1:0-5101 GCF_900659865.1 Hyella patelloides LEGE 07179 | reverse complement strand
ATTAAAAGCAAATAAAGCCCAACTTTGAATTATTTTTTGGCGTTTAAGCTACTGAAACTATAGAAATTAGCAATAGTTAAGGCTTGAAAACTACCCAACCTTCACAAGTGATTTTTCTACAAGTATTTTGCAAAGTGGTAAGCATTTATCGCTAATTCAGTAACTTCTGACATCACGACTTATGTAAAGTCAAGGTATTGTCTTACCCCTACCAGTGACTTTTGATCCCTGAATCCTGAATCCTAACTCCTAATTGCATTATGAATCAAACGACTCAAATCCTAGGAAAAGTTTATCTTGTGGGTGCTGGACCTGGCGACCCTGGACTAATGACCGTTAAAGGTAAAACTTTGCTAGAACACGCAGATGTCGTGATTTATGATGCTTTAGTTAGTCCTGAGATTCTAAATACAGTTAATCCGCAAGCAGAGCTAATTAACGCAGGGAAACGCCGTGGGAGACATTCCATGCTACAGACAGAAACTACCCAGTTACTCATCGAAAAAGCGCAAAATTATGCCATTGTGGTGCGTTTAAAAGGTGGCGATCCCTTCGTGTTTGGTCGTGGAGGAGAAGAAATGAGCGATCTAATTGCAGCAGGAGTATCGGTAGAAGTTGTTCCAGGAATCACTTCTGGTATTGCAGCACCCGCTTATGCAGGAATTCCTGTAACTCACCGCAACTATAGTTCTTCTGTGACTTTTGTTACAGGACATGAATCTATCGGCAAGTATCGTCCTCAAGTAAATTGGCAGGCGATCGCTAAAGGTTCAGAAACCATTGTCATTTATATGGGAGTATACAACCTACATCAAATTATTCCTCAACTAATCGCTGCGGGATTAGCTCAAGATACCCCTATTGCTTTAATTCGTTGGGGAACAACCCCAAAACAAGCAGAATTATTAGGAACATTAAAAACCATTACCAAAAAGATCGCTCAGACAGGTTTTGAAGCACCAGCGATCACTATTATCGGAAAAGTAGTTAATCTTCACAATTTACTCAGTCAGGGTTGTCCTGAATCAGTGACTAGTGACCAGTGACCATTTATTAGCTATTATCAATTACCTTTCTGATTCTTTTTTCCTGATTCAAAATTAGAAAAAATATTAACAAATGTAACAATCTGCAACGGTTACTTTGAGAGGAATAGCTATTAAGTAGTAAGTTAAATTTCAGCGAAGCTAATAATTATCTTGAATTCTTGGGATTATCAAAAGCAAAATCAGTAATTAGTCTTACGCCTCCAGATTGCGCCAGATAACCATTCAATGATAGTTTTTAGGGCTAAGTAGACAAAAAAAAAGTTTAATTACCTACCCTATTCAGTTTGCTCATTATAATGAGCCAAAATTTTAGAGGAGAATAATGTTGAAGCGATTATTATTAACTGCTGTAGCAACTTTATTGTTTGTTTTTCAATTGAACATTAGCAGTGCTGGTGCATTGGAACTAACAGAAGAAGCTCGTACAGTAAAGTACAACGATGCTGGAGATGAAATTGTATTAACTCTCCAACAGGTTAAAAAAGGCGAACGTCTTTTTGTTGATAACTGTACCTATTGCCATAAAAGTGGTACGACAAAAACCAATCCTAACGTCAATTTATCTTCACAATCATTAGCTAATGCTGAACCCGCTAAAGATAATATTGCAGGGATTGTTGAATACCTGAAAAATCCCGCTACCTATGATGGTGAAATAAATATCTATGAATTTCACCCCAACACGACTCGCTCCGATCTTTATCCTATGATGCGTAATCTAAATGATGATGATTTAGAAGCGGTTTCTGGCTATATTTTAATTCAGCCTGGAATTCGTGGAACCATGTGGGGTGGCGGAAAAGTATACAGTTAATGGTTGATGATTGATTGCGGTGCGACCCTGCGGATTGCAAATCAGCTAAGGAATACGCACCGTTTTTAATGGTTCATGGTGGATGGATGGTTGATGGTTGATTGTTAATAATTAATAAATATTCATTGGTTGTTATTATTTGTTTATTTAAAACAACAAGATAAATTTTGAGAACTTAGAGCTAAAATACTGGGTTCTCATTTTTTATCGATCGAGAAGATAGTAACATCAAACAATTAAGTCAACTCTGACAATCTATTTGTTATAACTGATAGCTAAACTATGAGCGATCGCGTATTTATCTTTTTAGAAATTTTTGCCCGTGAGGGAGGGATTCAATCCTATGTTAAAGATGTCTTTCAGGCTTATTTAAATCTAGAAAATCCTTCAGAAGAAACAGCAGAAGTTTTTTTATTACGGGATGAGTTTGGTTGTGAAAATCCTTATGAGACAGCAAAATTAAAATTTCACTATCTAAAAACGCTACCTGCTTGGAAAGGAAGACTCAATTTAGCGATCGCTTTATGCAATTGTTTATTACTGCGTCGTCCTCGTCATGTCTATTGTGGACATATTAAACTAGCACCTTTAATTAAGTTATTGTGCCAGCCTTTAGGTATTCCCTACACTGTTCTTACCTATGGCAAAGAAGTATGGCAGACTTTACCTTCAAAAGAGCAAACAGCATTACAACAAGCAAACAGTATTTGGACAATTAGTCGTTATAGTCGCGATCGCGTGACACAGGCGAATAAGATCGATAGTGAAAGAATTGCTATTTTACCTTGTATTGTTGATAGTCAACAGTTCACCCCAGGAGAAAAACCCGCAGCATTACTAGCAAGATATGATTTGACTAATGCTAAGGTACTAATGACTGTAGCTAGATTGTGGTCGGGAGATATTTATAAAGGGGTAGATGTGACAATTCGAGCTTTACCAGAAATTTTAAAAGTGTTTCCTGAAGTGAAATATCTCGTTATTGGTCGAGGGGACGATCGCCCTAGACTAGAAACTTTAGCAACCGAATTGGCAATCAGCGATCGCGTAGTGTTTGCTGGTTTTGTTCCTACAGCCGAGTTAGCAGATCATTACCGTGTTGCAGACGCTTATGTTATGCCTTCTCAAGAAGGATTTGGTATTGTCTATCTCGAAGCAATGGCTTGTGGTAAACCAGTACTTTCAGGGGATGCTGATGGCTCTACCGATCCTTTGCAAGATGGATTATTGGGTTGGCAAGTTCCGCACCGCGATCCCGATGCTGTAGCTAAAGCCTGTCTAGAAATTTTACAAAAAAGCGATCGTCGTTGTGATGGTCAGTGGTTAAGAGAAAAAACTTTAGCTAAATTTAGTCAGCAAGCCTTGCAACAAAAATTAGCTCAATTGCTAACTGATAACTGATAACTGATAAGGTGATTCTGTCTCCGTAAAATTACTTGAATTGCTCTTAAATAGAAGAAAAACTCCTAACTATCTCTACCCGATTAGCGAACTAACTGTTATCTTGGAATCGAAATTGTTACCGATAAATTTCTTATAAAGAAGTCATTAGTGCTTCTGTTGGATAATAGATATGAAAAAAAATTTTTAATACTAATTAGTATATTAGGGTTAAGTGCCAGTAGTTGTTCTTATTTTGAGAGTTTTAGCGAGAAAAGAAAAGAATTAGAAGAAACTTCAAAACCTACTATTAAAATCAAGGCAAAAGCAGAAGGTCAAGAAGAGGCAAAAGAAGCAGAAGAAAAAGATCCATTAGCTAAAGCTGTTGAAGAAGCAGAAGGCGTTAAAAGAGAACAAGATGTTGTCGGTTTAATTGCCTCCACTAAACCTGAAATTCGTGTTAGAGGTAGTGTTAGAGGTAGACAAGACCCTTTTTCAACTGTAGCGGTAAAACCAAATATAGAGATTGAAGAAGAAGTGACTGCAGAAGACAACAGTAGAGCTTCGCAAAATCAAGGACGTTCTTCTAATAATAGACCAGAAAACATTACTAGCACCCCTACTATTGAGACTTTAGAAGCACCAGAAGACACAGTCTCTCCTACAGAATTAGCCGAAAAAGTTTTAATTACAGGTTTAGTCGAACTTGGAGATCGCATTAAATTAATCGTCCAAGCACCAGGAGAAGCTACCAGTCGTTATGTAGACATTGGACAGTATATTGCTAATGGTCGGGTATTAATTAAACGCATTGAGTCTAATTTTCCTGTTCCTACGGTAATTTTAGAACAGGATGGCATTGAAGTATCGAGATTAGTGGGTCAACCTGTAGAAGAAGAAGACGAAGAACAAGCAATGCTTCCTCCACCTCCTCCATCCACTGCTACATCTGTATCTTGGCTGTCTAATTATCTAGCCGAAAAATCAGATAATTCTATAACAAGATAGATTTTTCTACACAGGGTAACAGTCTATATATACAATTAGGTGAGGTGTGCTAACTTGAGGATTAAGTTCAGATGAGTAAAAAAGCAGAACTATTAGAAGCGATCGCTGGAAAAAATCGTGGTTTACTAGCTAGCGAAATTGATAATGTTCGAGTTCTCTCTGCGATCCAACAGTTAGAAGATAATAACCCTACACCTAGACCTATAGCAGCTAACGATCTACTAGAAGGGGATTGGCGGTTACTCTACACTACCAGTAAAGGAATTTTAGGATTAGACCGCTTTCCCCTTTTTAAGCTAGGACAAATTTATCAATGCATTCGCACCGCAGAAGCACGAGTATACAATATTGCAGAAGTTGTCGGACTGCCTTTTTTAGAAGGGATTGTTAGTGTTGGAGCTAAATTTGAACCAATTTCTGAAAAGAGAATTAACGTGATGTTTGAACGCTCCATTATTGGTTTACAACGCTTTTTTAACTACAAGTCTCCCGACAGCTTCATTAAGCAGATAGAGAGTGGTAAGAAATTTCTTCCGATCGATTTTAGGATTGAAAACCGCGATCGACAAGGCTGGTTAGATATTACCTATTTGGATGAAGATATGCGTATCGGTAGAGGAAATGAAGGTAATGTTTTTGTTTTGACCAGAGAAAAAACAGCATTGCTTCGTTAGTTGGTGGCTTTTAGTTAGTCCCGTCAAGCGGGATAATATGGTTGGTTTTTAGTTGATTGCTGAACAATAGCTATTACCCATCTTGTGTCTGACATTCCGCAGATAATTTTCTCAAGGAAATAATTAAATGAATTTGCTTGAATATAGCCGTTTATAGCAATCGCCAATCTTCAAAA
>NZ_LR213962.1 GCF_900659865.1 Hyella patelloides LEGE 07179 | reverse complement strand
CATTGCAGGGAGGCATGGCTGCGGGAGTAGTTTCTCTCATGATTGCGATCGCTTTAAATAATAATGCTCAAGTCTCTTAACTAAAGCATTCTACCTTATTTTTAACGTCAAAATTGTTTAAGTCCCGTTAGACAGAATTAATTGTATATTTTAGAAAAAGTTTTAGATAATTATTTTAAGCTTAAATTAAGCAGTCAGTGTAGCCAGGATAGGGAACGATCGCTTATTTAACTTGTAGCGATCGCCAGAAAAAACTCTTAGCGGTGCGCGAAAGACTGTTTAAAAAATCTACAGGAATATCTCCTCATCAATATGTAATGCAACAGAGAATCGAACTAGCCAAACGGTTATTAAAAAAAGCAGATACCTCGATCGCCAATGTGGCTCTGAGTTGTGGATTCAATAGTCAAAGTCATTTAGGAAAATACTTTCGCGCCATGACAGGAATGACCCCCAAAGCCTATCGTCAAAACAAGTAAATATTTTTTACGAGAAAACAATATGAACAGTCTGCTAGGGATAAATATGAACTTGATTATTTGCGATCGCATTGGTCATTGTACCAAGTATTTTACCTTATTTTGACTTTCACAAATGAAAAATTACTATTTTGCGGTTAATTTGTAGTGGATAAAAATCTATCTGCGACACAAGCGATTTAGTTGAAACTCTACAGTCTTTAAAATAGCCTTTATCTTCTAGAGTTTCAGTGGACAATCTTTGTTAACTAGCAACTTGGGTTATATACTTGAGGAAAATGTTCTTTGAGCTACAAAATCATTTCTCATTCTGGTTTTCTGTTCCGTTACTTCTAGCTACCCTAAGAACAGAATTTGTCGGCTTGCTTAGTTGCGTCCCGCACCTGATACAAAAATTGTGATTAGGTTGATTCTTATGACCGCAATTGGGACAAAAAGGGTAATTCAGTACTACATCAGGTAACGCGATCTCACTATCTTCCCTGGAAAGAACCGCACTTTCAACATCTTTGCTACACACCAAAGATTTCGCCACTTTAGAAACAGCATCAACCGCAAAATCTATATCAGTCCGCGAAACATCTAAATGAGTAACTGCCCGAATTGAGTTGCCAACGCCTCCCATTTTCACCCCACGCTCTTGCAGGAGATTGAGAAACATGGCTTTGTCGAGTCCCAGTCTCGAAACATTAAAAAAAACAATGTTTGTCTCTGGCTTTGTATCTTTAACTGTAATTCCTTCAATTTCACTCAGTCTTCGAGCCAGATAAGTTGCGTTGTCGTGGTCTTCTTGTAAACGTTCAACATGATGGTCAAGGGAATAGAGACAACCTGCTGCAACAATGCCAGCTTGACGCATTGCGCCACCAAAAATGTGTTTATATCGACGTGCTTCAGAGATGAACTCCTTTGTCCCCGCAAGAACAGCACCGATTGGCGCGCCCAGTCCTTTGGTAAAGTCAATCCAGACAGAATCAACACAAGCAGCAAAATCCTTAGCTGTAGTTTGAGATGCCACAACTGCATTTAAAAGTCTTGCCCCGTCCATGTGGTTGACTAAACCTTTTTGACGGGATAATTCACAAACCTCACGTAGTTCGTCAAGTTGCCAAACCGAACCCCCTCCAAAATTGTGGGTTTGCTCGACACACAATAGGCGTGGAATTGCACGGTAAAGGTAAGGAGCAGTGGCGACTCTTTCCAATGCTCGATCTAGCTCATCCACTGTAAAAATTCCTCGCTCGCTGGCAATTGGTTCCATCAATACACCAGAACTCATTGCTGCTCCACCAGATTCCGCTCGAATAATGTGCGCCATTTGTTCTGCTAGCACCACATCAGCAGGGTGAGTATGAGTCTTAATTGCCACAAAGTTGCAAATGGTTCCACAGGCAAAAAAAAGAGCGTCTTCTTTGCCTAATAAATCGGCAACCCTTTCTTGTAATTGATTAACGGTGGGATCTTCTCCCTTTTGCTCATCTCCCACTTCAGCACTGGCGATCGCTTGTCGCATTGCTTGTGTCGGCTTTGTTTCAGTATCGCTAGAAAGCAAAATCATAAGTACTCTTGGCAGGTAAGTAGGTAGGGGTCAATAAATTAAGTGTAAAACTAGAAACTTGATAAAATCTGATAGTTATACCAATTCTCAAAAGTCACGCTCTGACAGCAGTTTTTAATTGGGTAGACCCCATTTATCTATCTGGGAGATTGGGAGATTGGGGGATTGGGGAATTGGGGAACAACTAACAGAAATTTTAATTAGGTATGAGTTCTACTCAACTGAAATTAGCTGTGACGAAGGTTTTAATACAAAATTCAAAAGCTACTACATTATATGGTTTTGAGCAATTTATTGTAATTAAAAATAAAGCTACCATCTGTCTAGCTATTGTGCGAGAAATGATAGTTATCTTAATTTGAGGTCAATCAAGGTTAATTACAGTTGAGGTCTTATCTATCTATCTATCTCCCTGGGAAATAATTCGACCAGGTATGCCGACTACTGTAGAGTTGGCTGGAATGTCTTTGAGGACTACGGCAACAGCACCAACACGGGCGTAACTACCGATCTTAATATTGCCGAGAATTTTCGCTCCCGCGCCCACAGTAACATTACACCCCAAGGTAGGATGTCTTTTACCACTTTCTTTACCAGTTCCACCCAGGGTTACACCATGGTGAAGCAAACAATAATCTCCTACCACTGCGGTTTCGCCGATAACTACTCCCATGCCGTGGTCGATAAAGACACTTTTGCCAATTACCGCCCCTGGATGAATTTCAATTCCTGTCAAAAAGCGAGCAAGATGGGAAATCAAACGGGGCAAAAAGAAAACGCCTAAATTGTGAAGCCAATGGGCTAGGCGATAGAGGATTATAGCTTGAGGACCAGGATAACAGAACAATACTTCTAACCAGTTGGCCGCAGCTGGATCGCGTCTCATCACAATTGCATAATCTTCGACTAAAGTTTTCCAACCCTGCTTAAGGGTAGCCCAGCTTTTTTGATAAGAATAAATGCTGTTTGGTAATCTGTTGTAAGCAGTCATAATTAAAAAGCTTTTTACTATGGTTGTTTGTGGATTAATAGTGATTTTGAGTTGCCCCTAGTCAGAGATGCTCATTCAGTTGACTTCGTAAAAACTGTGGGCGATCAATTACATGAGATTGCCTTGATTGCCTTGATTGCCTTGACAATACTCAGATGCCAAGGCAATCTTGATTAACTGGTTATTTCGTTCTAATCGCATCCAGAACTTGGGCTGACTTTTCTCCCACAAAAGTATTATTCAGCATGGTATGGGAATCATCAGTAGGACCTACTTCAGAATCGGGATGATAGATAATAATTCTCAAAGAGTCATCAATAGCACTGAAGCTATGTAACTTATTTTCTGGAAGACAGAAGACTGTTCCCTCCTCCATCTCGAATATTCCTTCATCCACAGTACAAGTTCCACTACCCGAAGCAACAAGCCCAATTCGTAATGAGGGATGGGTATGGGGAGTTTGAGAGATACCTGGAGGAACATAGAGGAAATTCAAACAGGGTTCTCCAAGTTTTAAAGGATTGATCAAAACCGTTGCAGAGCAGCCGTCAATATATTTTAGTCGTCCTAATGGTTCAATAGGTCCTCCAATGCTGAAAAATCCAGTGTAATTAAGGAGCGTTGCCACTAAAACTTGTCCCGAACCATCTAAAGAAAAGTTACCTGGAACTGTGGCAAAGCTATTTTCTCGCAATAAGAACTCTCCGTTACTGCTTTTGAGAGTAACTGAGCCCTCGGAAACAAATAAAAAGTGCGTGTCCTGTTCGCCATCATTAACTTGAATAGAATTGATGACCCAACGGGCGAGCGATGGATGACCCGCCATAGTGTAGTCTAGTTGAATTGTCTCTAAGAACTTCTGACAGTAAAACTTTTGCATTGCTTGATTATTGGATTTTTCAGATAATTGATTCGGGGAAACACGGTCTTTTTCGGCTTGATTGTGTGATTTAGAATTATTTTGAGCAAAAAAAGTGGGTTTCATGGTTTTATTCTCCTCTTAATGGTGTATTTTGACCTTTTGTGCTTGCTTTCTAGTATTAGGTTGTGCTCTTTTGAGATATGCAGGTAGTTGTTAGAGCTTGAGAAAAATCTTCTCTTTAACTACTTTGTTTAAACTAAAGAGCGATCGGGAAGAACTAGGGATGATTATTCTTATTTCTTTGGTTTAGACTAAAAAAATTCTGAGAAAACGATTCAGCCAGTTAAAAATAGTTGAAATTAAACACAATTATCCAAAAATATAGTTAAGCTGCCTTTTTGTTTTCTGCTCTAGTTTTTTCGTTAGTCCAAACTACAGTGAACTTCTAAGAACTGATTTCATAGTAGATATTTAAACAAGCATAAACATCTGAAAAACGTCTCGAATCTACCCTCAACAAAAGATATAAAGACTCTCTAACTTTCGTTGACGCACTAAGTATATTTTCCTAAGACTAAAGTCCTCTTGATCGTGGCATTCACTGGAAACGGGTCATGTTATAAATCTGTGGAAGTAATATTAGGTAACGCAATACTGCTCGGTTAAGGATTGAGTAGCAGAAAGAGCAATAGCGAACGTCAGTGGTTGAAGTTGAGTAAAACCAGTTCGATGAACTCGCTTTTTCCCTGGAAATTTAGTAACAAAGGTATTAAACCTTTCATTCATGTAACTGATATTTTGACCTTCTGTTGCTGTAGGTGCTATAGAGAAAGGGTTTGACTTCAACCTCTACTCCTCGAAAATAATGCTTACGCTCAAAATACGCTCACTTACCTATTAAACCTTGTGAACTCTAATTTGATTTCCAAGAGAAATTGTTTTTCCTTCTTCGGTGCTAGATAGTCTGGTATTGATTGCTAATCGATAAAAGTGATTAAATTGCGATCGCTCTGTCCAGTCTGGTAAAGTTTCTTGTCGCTTGGTAATGAAAGTTTTTTGAAAGTGGGGATAAGCTTCTCCCGTTTGAGAGTCACGAGTAATTACAACACAGCGTTGACAAGGATTAACACCCATAAAATGCACATTTCCAATTTGAAAATTCACTGTCTCTTCTGCGGTGCTAAATAGCCGATCTTCCCAAAAAGCAGGTACGCCTGAAATTTCAATATTGGAACGAAAACGTAAGCGCACTTCTTCTACTTCCAATTTAGGATACCATGAGGCTATTGCTTCTAAAGTTGCGGTACTAATAATAGTTGCACCAGGAGATACTACATCATCGGGAAATCCTGTTTCTAAATTCTGCTTGATGTTTACAGGAAAACCAAAGTATTTATTTAACCAATGCTCCAATGCATCACGTTCTTGCTCAATGTGAAATTTGCTTATTTGTTCTGTTTCTTGTAACCGCAACGCAACAATATTCGTTTTGAGATCGAATTGAGAACGTATAGCGTGAACTTTATGGTTACGCTTACCATTAACAAACTTTCCCGAACGATCGAAGATAGCAAACTCGCGATCTCTTTTTAATGCGCCACTTTTAAGAATAGTTGCTGTTTCAACCTCAACTCTATCTAACGACTTTATGGGATAAATAAATAATCGAGAAACATAAGGAACTAGATCGCTCATGAGTCTAATAATCAACTAAACAATCTTTTAAACAATAAACTACTTGTTGCTGTTCTTCAAAAGTAATCTCAGGAAACAGGGGTAAAGATAAAACCTCTTGTGCAACTTGTTCTACATTAGGTAACGAGCCTAATTGATAATTTAAGTCTTGATATACTGGCTGTAAATGAAGTGAAAGAGGATAATAAATCATCGCAATGACCCCTTTTTGCTGTAATCTACTGCGTAAAATATCTCTAGCAGTATCTGTAGTTGTAGACTGATTAAAAATGCGAATTGTATATTGATTCCAGACACTATTTCCGCCAGAAAGTGCTGATGGTAGTTTAATATTGGGGATTAATTGTAAAAGCTGTTGATAATTATTTGCTGCTTGTTGTCGTTGTTGATTCCAAGTATCGAGATATTTTAGTTTGATACTTAAAATTGTTGCTTGGAGAGTATCTAAACGGCTATTTAAACCTGTTAATTTGTGGCGATAAGTAACTTTATTCGATATTTCTCTAATTAAGCCATGTTCTCTTAATAGTTTTATTTTATCAGCGATCGCCTCTCTATTGGTGGTTAATGCACCCCCATCTCCACAAGCACCTAAAGTTTTAGTAGGAAAGAAGCTAAAACAGCCTACATCACCAATGCTACCTACTTTTTGATTGTCCCATGATGCTCCTGTGGCTTGAGCGCAATCTTCGATTACATAGATATTATGACTTTTTGCGATCGCCATTAAAGCAGTCATATCTATCGGTTGACCAAACAAATGTACGGCAATAATCGCTTTAGTATTTTTTGTAATAGCAGTTGCAACTTGCTCTAAATCAAAATTAAAAGTATCGGGATCGATATCGACAAAGACAGGTTTTGCACCCACTCTGACAATTACTTCAGAAGTAGCAATAAAAGTCAAGGGAGTGGTAATAACCTCATCCCCCACGCCAATTTCTAAGGCTCTTAATGCCATATATAGAGCATCTGTACCAGAATTACAGCCAACGCTATATTTTGTCCCAGTATAGCGGGCAAACTCGCTTTCAAAATTAGCTACTGCTGCACCACCAATGTATCTACCAGAGCGTAATACTTCCAATACTTGAGCTTCAACTTCTTGGCTAATAACTTTGTGCTGTCTGGTTAAATCGACAGGGGGGATTGTGTTCACTCGCTTACACCAAAATTAATAATAAAGAGTATAGTTATTGATTGTTAATGGTTAATGATTAATAGTTGATTGATTATTGCTTACTGCTTATTAATTACTGAATACTAATTATTGATTAATGTAAAGGTTGCCATGTCAGAATATCATGTAACAGATTCTCATAACCCTGAACATTAGGATGTAATCCATCATCACTATATTGCTCTTGTAGCCATGCTTCTCCTCTAGACAACCAAAGATCGAAAATATCTAAATAGGGAATATTTCTCTGCTGACAAGCTTGTAAAGTAGCTTCTTTATAACGATATTGATCGAGATGGTTGTAATGTAGACAATTGAGAAAAGGCATCTTAGATTCAATTACAGGAGTCATCCCCACAAATAAAACAGGAGCAAGACTGCTCCCTAAATCGAGTAAATCAGCTATTTGCTGTTGAAAGTTCGTAAATTCAGTAAAAAATCTGCCGTTAGCTTTGCCCAAACGGGGTGAATCATTAGCCCCTACTGAAAGTAAAATTACATCGGGTACTTTGTTACGCAATTCCCCACGATGACCAAATTCCAATTCTAAACGACGACAAACATCACTAACGCGATCGCCTCTTACTCCAAGATTATACAACACTCGCTCTTTACTACTAGGAGACATCCATTGACGGCGCAGTCTTTCTACCCAACCACCACCAATATGATCTCCATAACCATAAACAACACTATCTCCCATCGCAATAATTTTTAGGGGCTGTTGAGTTTGACTTTCTAATTCAGATAGAAGCTTATTAGCTACTTTCAAAGAAGAGATTAAGGAAGAGTTAGCAGATATAATTGTTTGCATAGACAAGGGATATTAATTTTAAATTTAATTAGTCTTAATTTTTAATCTATCTTTATATAACTTACTTAATAATACTAGGAGTATTTAATCTTGGCTATTTCTGAGATCACAAATAGTCTATTCTCTCTGAGACAATCTGAATGTTAGACTCATCAATATTACAAAAATAAAGTATTGGCTAGATTACAATAAGAATAGCTATAGCGTTAGCTGCGATCTCGGCAAAGCCGAGATGATGCGCGATCGCCCTTAATCAGTTTTGTTGGAGATAATTTATTTTAATGCAGAGAAAAAGTAGTTTTGATTCTTGGGAAATTATGCATCGTGCTGATGAATTAATGAATGCAGCTTCTAATCGTTATCGTATTACGGTACAAGTAGCCAATCGTGCAAAAAGAAGACGTTACGAAGATATGGATGGTTACGAAGACCCTGTAATGAAGCCTCCTGTCCGCGCCATCATTGAAATGTCTGATGAATTAACTCAACCTGAAATTATTGGTGATTAATTTGGTTATTGGGTAGGAGGCGGAGCTTACAAGGGGGCGAGGCAACCTCGCCCCACAGCACATCTGCAAGGCTTGCGCCCTAGTGTTTAGTTGGCTTTTACTAGCTACTAGCTACCTACTAATCCATGTAAAAGGAGTAAGAAAAATTGCCATATTTCCCACGTAAAACTCAGCAAATTGCAATCGCTTTTTGTTTGAGTCTTATATTCTCGATCTTGGTCAATGCTGGTATTACAAACCAATTATTGCCAGTATTAGGGCAAACTGTGCGTCCTGAAATGGTAGCAGAGCAAGTATATCAAAGCCTCCCTGATTTCCCTTTAGAAAATGAATATATTAGTCAAGCATCGGGTAACGTTGCGTCTCAAAATACTTTGATATTGCGTATCCTTCGTTATCATGAATACGTTAAAAGTCGCCCTCTAAGATATCGCTTCGATTGGCAACTGACTTTTGCTGACTATTTTGATATAAATGAACCAATGTCAGCAGATCGCTATCCTGGTCATAGAACATTGACCGTAAATCCCCTGGAAAGCGATCGCGATATTCTCACTAATTTAACTCGCACTCAAAGAAATCAGCTAATAGATACCTTACTCGCAATTTATAATCCCCAACCAGAAACTACTCCCGAACAACCGACAACCCCTCCTAATAACTCATCAGAGGAAAGAAATCAAAAACCTTCTTTACCTCAACCAGGAGATGCCGATTTATTGTTACCAGTTGAGTAACTGAAACTTAATATAATTAAAGCTCTTCACCCTAATTACTTTTAAGAATAATGAGTCTTTGGTCAGAAGTTAAAGATAATTTCATAGATGATGGAAGTCTGAGAGATATTTATTTTTACCCTTCAGATATATTGACTTGGCAAAAGTTCTTAGATTCAATTTCTTCTTCTAGTTTTGAAAGTATTTATTATCGCGACCATGAAATTACTGAATTTACATGGAATGCCGAAAATGCACTAAAACAACGCCAAAAAGCCAGCCCATTACTTCAATTAAGTAAGGATAGAATAACATTTAATTGTCATTTTTTTACTGAAGACGAAATAGAAATCGACATATCACCCAAAGAAATTAAAGGAGAGAAAGAATTTAATATTGTACTTGAGTTTATGGAATATTTCGGAAGTATATTAGGAACACAAGTTGTTCTCACTGAAGAAAATTCCAAAGATTTGATTATTCTTTCTAAGAAAGAAAATGAAGCAGTTAGAAACAATAAAAATATATAGTATGCTGTAAGAATTTTTAAATCTTAGATTAATTTATTATCGAATTTTATAAATTAATCCATAGTAAATAATTATCTTACTGCGATCGCACGCTTAAATAGCGATCTTCTCTAATTGCTTCTAAAACGTTACTCACCATTGGTTTGGCTTCTCCTAGGGTAGTTAAAATTTGTCCCCCCATTTCTAAAGCAGCTTCAAATTCAGGTTGAACCACTTCTTTTGCACCCATTTTAGTTAAGATATCAATTTCTTGATTACTATGAGAACGTGCCACAATAGCAATGTCTGGAGCTTTTTCCAAGGCGTGTTTTAACAAGATTCTGGTACTAGCGGGGTTAGGAAGAGCGATCGCTAAGGCTTTAGCTGTAGTTAAATGAGCTTTTTCTAAAACTAATTCTGCATCAGCATCTCCAAAGATATGAGGTATTTTGTCTTGTCTTAAATGTTTAGCAGCAGCTTCACTATTTTCAATTACTAAAACAGGATAATTACGATTTTGTAAAACTTTAACAATTACCTGCCCTACTCTACCATAGCCAGCTATTACTACATGATCGGAAATAGTGTCGGGAAGGAAAATATCTTTGTCTTGTAGTTGTTGACTAACATAGCGATTAATTACGGGAATGTTAGCTAGTTTATTGGCAATTTCTGGAGCAAATCTCATTCCAATGGGAGTTAAAACCAGAGTAATAGCTGTCGTGCCAATTAGTAACAAATATTTTTCTAGGGTAATTAAGCCTAATCTTTGACCTGTTAAAGCTAAAACAAAAGAAAATTCTCCAATTTGATTAAGTCCTAAAGCAGCTTGTATTGCGGTCTTAAACGAATAGCCAAATTTCCAAATAATCGGAAATATAATACAGGCTTTTCCAAACATAATTAATGCTACTAAGCCAATAATAATCGTAATATTATTGAGCAAAATATCAGGATCGATCAGCATTCCAATTGAGGCAAAAAAGAGACTAGCAAAGGTATCTCTTAAAGGAATTACTTTCGCTAATGCTTGGTCAGAATAATCAATTTCCGAAATAATTAATCCTGCAACAAAAGCCCCCATTTCAATAGATAAACCTAAACTAGCAGTAACTAAAGCTACTCCTAAACAAAGAGCAATGGTTGTTAAAATAAATAGCTCACTATTTTCTGTTTGAGCTACTGCTTTCATTACAGGGGGTACTAACCAATAGCCAACAACAAAAGCACTCCCGAAAAAAATTAAAGCTTTTAAGGTTGCTTCTAATAATGCAGTAGTTAAATTACTAGGCTGATTCAAAGCTGGTAAAATTGCTAGCATTAGCCCTAAAGCTATATCTTGAGCAATCAAAATTGCTAACATTACTTGACCATGAATTGTATTAATTTCTCCTTTTTCTGTGAGAGTTTTTAACACTACTGCTGTAGAAGATAAAGAAAGGACTGCACCTAAAAATATCCCCTGAACAGGGGTTTCTACCCAACCTAAAAACAAAGAAAATAGAGCAACTATAGTAATAGTCAAACTAATTTGTAAAATGCTTCCTTGCAAAGCAATATCTTTAACTCTTCTTAATTCTGCCAGAGAAAATTCTACCCCTAAGCTAAATAGTAATAGTGCAACGCCAATTTCAGCTAAAGATTTAATATCATCAACATTACTAATTAAACCTAAGCCAAAAGGGCCGATAATTAATCCAGAAAATAAATATCCTAATAGTACTGGTTGTTTTAAACGATTAGTAATAAAGCCACCTACAGCAGATGACGACAATACTATAGTAAGATCGATGATAAAATTATCTACTTTTGCCATAATATTTTTAATTTGCTATTAAAGATATTTAATATATATAATGCAGGGTCAACTCGCGCGTTCCTTCATGAATTGACCCTACAGTGTTTTATTTATTCCTGATAATGTAAAGATAAAATTAGTATTTCTTGATAAGGAAGTTTATTTTTACAAAAAAACACTCATTTAATTATATTCTAGACAATAAAAACGATATATCGAAGATAATTTTAGGAAAATTTAACTGAATAATGGTTTCTTGAAGTTATGTTAGCTAATTTTAAACAACAGATTATTACTACTACTCAAGCAAAAATCAATACATTTATTGGTGGCGAAGGGTATCCTTTGTTACTACTCCACGGCTATCCTCAAAACTATTATATGTGGCATAAAATATACGATCGCTTGTCTCAAGAGTTTACCATAATTATTACAGACTTAAGAGGTTATGGTAACAGCGAAAAACTACCAGTCACCCCTGATAGTCGTAACTATTCTAAAAGGGTAATGGCAAAAGATCAGGTAGAGGTAATGTCTAGTTTAGGTTACGATCGATTTTACCTGGTAGGACACGATCGCGGTGCGAGGGTAGCTCATCGCTTAACTTTAGATCATCCTCAACGAGTACAAAAATTAGCTCTTTTAGATATTGTTCCTACCTACCAACTATATACGACTACAGATCGAGAATTTGCCACAGCCTATTATCATTGGTTTTTTCTCATTCAACCCCATCCCTTTCCAGAGAACTTAATTAACAGTAATCCAGAGTATTTTTTACGTTATTGTTTACAAAGTTGGAGTAGGGTAAAAGGAGCATTTACAGAAAAAGCTTTCAAAGAATATTTACGTTGTTTTAGTAATCCTGAAACTGTTAATAGTACCTGTGAAGACTATCGCGCCTCTGCGGGAATCGATCTAATTCACGATCGAGAAGATCTAGACAAAAAAATAACTTGTCCTCTCTTAGTTTTATGGGGCGCTCGAGGTATTATTGGTAAAAAATATGATGTTATAGCTAGTTGGCAAGAAAGAGCTATTAATGTAACTGGAAAAGAAATTAATTGTGGTCATTTTTTAGCAGAAGAAGCCCCAGAAAAAACTTATCTAGCTTTGCAAGAATTTTTAATTAAATAGTGAAGCTCTGAAGATAAAAATGCGATCGCAATCAACAGATAATTTTTATTATGTGTTGTTTTTTTCCAATTTATAAACATCAAGGTTCATTGAGCCATTTCATAATTTAATTGGATTAGAGACTTTCAAACAACTATGCAAGAAAAGACAGAGAAAGAAAAAATGCTGAATAGCGAGTTGTATCTGGCAACAGATGAAGAACTAACCAGGATGCACTTCGTAGCACGCCAGTTACTTTACAGCTTTAACTTTTCTCAGCCTGATGAAGTAGATCGACAACAACATATTATTCATAGTTTGTTTGGCAAGATTGGGTCAAATTTCTCGATCAAACCTCCGTTTTATTGTGATTATGGTTGTCATATTTTTGCTGGTAATAACTTATACATTAATTTCGACTGCACAATTATTGATTGTAACAAGGTACATCTGGGTAATAATGTTTTACTTGCGCCAAAGGTTCAAATCTACACCGCATATCATCCAACTAATCCTAATCTAAGACTATCTGGCAAGGAATTAGCAGCACCAGTTACTATCGGTGATAATGTTTGGCTCGGTGGTGGGGTAATTGTCTGTCCTGGAGTTTCTATCGGCTCAAATGTAACTATAGGTGCAGGTAGTGTCGTAACTCAAGATATACCGCATAATGTTGTTGCTGTGGGTAATCCTTGTCGAGTGATTAAAAGTGTTTAGCTGAGCAATAATGCAATAATAATAAGATGTGTGAATAATATCCAACGCACATTCAATCATTTAGCGATCGCTATTACTCTTTCAAGCTCTTTGAATTTATCTCAATGGATAGTCCTTGATGTACTCTACAAATTCAATTTCATTAGAAAATAATCCTAATATTTAAAATTGTACTCATAACGATTATGGATTATGTTAAACCATAAAAATTTTGGGCGTTGCTGAATATGTAATGCTTCAACTCTATTTAGTTAACTTGCAGGAGCGAATAAAAAGTTCTCAAAAGCTTAGAGCTTAGAGGAGGGGCTGTCTTTTGAGGTCTCCTCAAAAGTTTACATT
>NZ_LR213961.1 GCF_900659865.1 Hyella patelloides LEGE 07179 | reverse complement strand
TATTTTAGTTCTATTCAAACTAAAGAGAACTATTTATTATTCAGTACTTTTACTGATTCTAGTATCTCTTTTAGGAGATTATTTTTCTGATTGCTTTATGCTCCGTTTTGACGTGCGGAATGTGGGTTACAACCATGATAAAAATCTTTGATTCTTTCATGATCTGATAAACTAGCTTGCTTAAGGATGACATTCAGTTGATTATTTAGCATTGAGGATCGTGAATTAAATAACTTATAGATTAGGTAGGGTGTTGTTAGCGTCAGCGTAACGCACCGATATTTTAATTTTGGATTTTATTAAATTCTCATTCCTTAGACAAATTAAATTAAGTCATACTTTATCTACGAAAAGCTAACCTATATAAGTTACTTAAATATAAGAAAAATCACCTGACCTTACAACCAAGTAAAAACAGCAACTATTAAAGAGCAAAAGAAAGCGATCGCAGAAATAAACATAATTTCGGAAGATTCTTTTTGAGAATTCATAACTATTCTTTGCCAATAAGTATTAGAAAAATCTGACTCGGTGTAATATTAAGTTCTAGTAATAAGTTATCGTTAAGCGTTCTTTGTTATTTGTTTTGATGATTAACGACCAATAATTAATCACAAATATCGCAACAATACCAACTATAAAACTCTCATAGAAACTCAATATAAGAGCTTCAAGTTAACGATAAGATGAAGATTGAATATTTTTTAAACGAGCTTCGGGGCGTAAAAAACGATCTATTTGCGATTCAAAAAATTGACGATTTTTAAGTAAATGTTTGGGATTAGGATCGTCTAAAGGATATAGTAATGCTTGGCGCAATGCTTGAATTACTGCCGAAGTTACGTTATACATTGATCGCTGAAAAGTAATTCCCAATTGAATTAAACTATCTTGTTCTCCTCGACAATGTTGCTGATAGTATTTTTGTAAATAATCGGGGAGAAAATGATACATATCATCCATTAACAGGGTGGGGGGAATTCCCGCAGTACCCACAGGAAAGACATCAGCGTATAAAATACCGTAGTGAAAATCTTTTTGCTCTTGAGGTACTTGTTTGGCTTGGGCATTATAAGATTTAGTTCCACGGAAAGGTGCAGTACGATAAAAGACGGCTTCTACGTAGGGTAATGCAGCCTCGTATAACCAAGTAAAACCTTTTGCTTTAGGAATAATTTCATAGCATTCATCCCCAATATATACATGATGATAAATTGGTCTACCTGCCATTGCAAAGATTCCATTAACTAAGAAATCCATGGCATCGGGGACACCTTTAAATCCGCCTTCATCGTAAATATCAGACATTTCAAAGAAAACAGGTGCCATGACTTCCCAGAATAAACCGAGGTTGGAATAATAAGATAACTGTCTGACTTGTTCGAGAAACATCTCAGGGAAAAGTTTATAAAGCCCCAACATGGCAGGATTGTTTTTAAAATAGGCTTTAATTGCCTTGTCTGCATTAGCTTGATATTCTTCCGTGTCTAGATAAGCATCAAACTTACCCCAACCCATATCTCTACCATGCCACAGCATTGCCCGCATACAAGCTTCAGCAAACTCCATATTAATGCGATCGTGCCACAAATGATGCATTAGTTTGGACATTTTGCGGGTTTTACCCTTTTCCATGAACTCTAATAATTCAGGATGTGCTGATGCTGTTCCCCGCCAAACTTTAAGATCGGCATCATCCCCTGCATAGTGATTGGGTAAATCCAAATATTCTTGAGGTAAAAAATATTTAAAGAAGGGAAGGGGATTCAAAAAGACTCTTTCCGCAATATAAAGTAAGTCACGCCAATAAAAATCCATCGGTACAGCATAGGCTTTATAAATACCAATTATCTGCATCAGATTTTCTGGAGTATCGGGTAACATTGAACCACCTGCTTCTAGGCGATGAATCACATCAGCAAAGGGATGAGTTGAAGGCGGAAGTTTTGTCGGTGTAGTAGGTGTTTGGATCATAATGTTTTTAGTGGGTAGGAGCGAACAGCCCTGACAATTTGTTGTTAATTAATTTTTGCTCTTATTTATCTGCATTGATTTATCTGTGTTTATCTACGGACATTGTTAACTGATAACTGTTTGCTCTTTACTGCCAACTGTTCACTAGTAACTGACGACTGATAACTGACGACTGATAACTGATTTGTAGTCGTTTCAGTCCAACGCAATAACCAGTTAGGCTGGATACCAAGGAAGAAAATAATGGCAGTTAACACAAAGGCGGGAATAGTTTCCGATCGCAATACTGGGGCATAATATGCTAAGTTGTTGTCTAATTTGCCGAAACAGGTGCGATTGAGCAGAATAACAAAGTAAACGGCAGTTAAACCAGAAGCAATTATGCAAAGCAATGTCGGAATCGGAAAAGTACTAAAACTGCCCTGGAAAATGATAAATTCTGCTACAAATCCTACTAAACCAGGAATTCCCGCACTAGCCATACCTGCTGCGATCAATAACGCACTGGTGAGGGGTAAACCGCGAATGGGATTCATTAAACCATTGAGAACATCTAAGTCGCGAGTACCTACTTTGCGTTCGACAATCCCAACTAGGTGGAAGAGTAAAGCCAGGATTAAACCATGTCCAATCATTTGGGCTACTGCACCCAAAATACTCAACTCTGTACCAGCAGCAACCGCAACTAGAATATAGCCCATGTGACCGATAGAACTGTATGCTACCATGCGTTTGATATCTTTTTGTGCGATCGCATTTAACGCCCCATACAAGACGCTGACTGTGCCAATAATCGCTAATCCAGGGGCGACAATCGACCAGGCTTCAGGAAATAACTGTAATCCAAAACGAATTAAACCATAAGTTCCTAATTTTGCTAGGATTCCGCCAAGAAGAATGGTAACAGCAGGAGAAGCTTCTGTATAGGCATCAGGCAACCAGGTATGCAAAGGAACTAAAGGAATTTTAATGCCAAAGCCGACTAATAAAACAGTTAATAATATTAGTTGTGTGGTCAAAGATAAGCCTTGGGTGGTGATAGTATCGTAATCAAAACTGGTCGCACCATTAAGAAAACCAATGCCTAAAAAGGCTGCCAATACGAGTAGTCCTGATACGGCGGTATAAATTAAAAATTTAGTTGCTGCATAACCTCTTTTTTCTCCCCCCCAAATAGCAATCATCAAATAGAAAGGAATTAATTCTAGTTCGTAGAAAGTCACAAATAGCAGTAAGTTTTGAGCAGTTAACGCCCCCGTAACACCTGCATTAATTAACAGAATTAAAGAATAATAAAGGCGAGGACGTTCGACATTTTCTCCAATACTATAAATAGCAATAATAGTAAGTAAAGCATTTAAAACCAGCAATGGTAAAGATAACCCATCTACTGCTAAACTATAGCTCAAGCCAATGGGTTCAGCCCAAGGTAAATATTCGGAAAATTGCCAGCTAGTATTATTGATATCAAACTGAGTTAATAACCAAATTGTGGTAGCGAAAACTGCTACAGCAAAGATAGTTGTAATTTGGCGTAATTTTGCCGATTCTAATTTTCCTGGGGAAAAACCAATAATAATTGCGCCCACTACAGGCAACCATAATAAAAAACTCAGCATTTGTTTGTTGTTAGTTGTTTTTTCTAATTTTCTTTTTATAGAGGTAAATTATAGATAGTAAGACTTGTTAAACTTGTAAGAAATAAAACATCAATTAAATCCATGTTCATTTGTATAAAGGATGTGGACGATTATCCATTCAATCAATTAAATAAAACTAAAAAGATAATTGATTGATAAAAGGTATACAAGCTATCCCAATAAATAAGCCTACTCCCAATAAGATCGATAATACATAAGATTGAACATTACCAGAAGTGTTGTATTTTAAACTTTCACCACTAAAAATAGTTGCAAAACCTACTAAATTAATTACGCCATCAACTAAATAGCGATCGCACCAAGCAATAATTTGAGAAACTAAACCCACTACAAAAACAATCGTGACACGATACAGTTGTGCCGTATAAAGATCGTAAGCAAAAAAGTCTTGTAAAGCTTTCGGTTTTAAAACAATTGGCTTGGCAATCTTGTCGTTAAGATAAATCAAAGCTGCTGCACCTACACCCACAAAAGTCGAAATAACCAAAGGAATAACAACCGTTAAATTCAAATCTTGCCACTGAGGTAATAAACCCCATTGCTGTAATAAAATTGGTACGTGTAAAGCAAATCCCATCATAAAAGTCATTGGTAAGACTAACGCCCATAAGCCTTCGGGAGATCGTACAGTCATTGGTTTGGGTTTACCACCAAAAATTAAGCTAAATTCGCGAGTCAAACTAAATGCAGTTAAACCATTAACAATTACAAATACTGCTATTAACCAAGGACGAGACAACCATAAGTCACTAGCTAATTCGGTTAACGTCCAAAAACAACCCAAAGGAGGGAAAGCAACCAGTGAAGCAGCACCAACCAAAAAGCATATTCCAGAAATAGGACGACGCGACCATAAACCGCCGTATTGGGTCAAATCTTGAGTAATATTATTTAAAACTATACCGCCAATACTCATTACTAACAAAGACATCGCTACTGCGTAGGTAAATAGCAATCTCAAAGCAGTGACATCGTGTTGTGTTCCCACAGCAATAAACACTAAACCCATGTAAGCACTGACAGAATAGGAAAGAGAGCGTTTAATATCAATTTGAGCGATCGCAATTAATCCCGCACCGATAGCTGTTGTGGCACCTATACCCACCATAAAGTTAGAAGCAAAAGGAGACAATGCCAATACTGGCTGTAACTTAATTAGTACCCAAGCACCAGTGGAAACGACAATGGTATTCCGTAGAATCGTACCAGGCATTGGCCCTTCCATTGCCTCATCCAACCACAAATGCAAGGGAAATTGAGCGCATTTCCCCAAAGGCCCAGCAATTAATGCTAAACAAAGTAATGTAGCTACCTTGGGGTCAATAGTAGTCGTATTTGCCCACTGTGCTAACTCTGTATAGTTCCAAGTACCTGCGAGGGGTAACAGAGCTACTACTCCCATTAACAAAATTAAATCTCCTACCCGTTTGGTTAAAAAGGCATCTCTCGCCCCAGTAACTACTAAAGATTGGTTAAACCACAAGCCAATCAATAAATAAGTTCCTAAAGTAAGAATTTCTAAAACTACATAGCTAAAGAAAAGGGAATTACACAACACCAAAGTGGACATCCCCGCTTCAAACAAAGCTAGTAAACAATAAAAACGCGCCCAACCCCAATCCATTTCCATGTAACCGATGGCGTAAATTTGAGCAATGAAATTTAAACCAGAAACCAGTAATAATGCAGAAATAGTGATTACAGAAATTTCCAGATCGAAAGAGATACTCAAATTGGCAGCTTGAAGCCACTGAAAAGATAAATATTGAACTGGCTGTTCCCAAACTTCTCTCAAAGCCAATAAACTGTGAACCAAGGCAATAAAAGTCATCAGAGTATTCAGATAACCCGATGGTCTAGGGCCAGTATTACGAATAATACCAGGCGACCAAGGAATAGCTAACACCGCACCAATTAAAGCATATAAAGGAACTAGCCAGATCGTCTGACTAAAAGTCTCGTTCATAAATATTTCTTTTATTTTGTTACATTTTTTTTCAATTAATTAAAAGCTATTATAGTATTTAATCTATTACAAATCAGATATGATTGTTTTATTTCAATGATAAAGTTACATAAATTTTGTTGAAGAGAACCTCAGATCGAGAACATCTTCGCCCAGAGAGGCTTTGTTAAATAGAATTAGCCAAAAAATTTCAGGTTTGCCTTACCTTAAGTGTGACGCGTCAATCTTATGTTAAGAGAGGCGTGTTTTTTCTGGCGTTGCATAATTGTTATAGACAAACAGGAGACACATAACCCAGAATGGACTTATTGCGATCGCTTCCTATTGGACTGTATTTAGAACAACCCGTTACTTGGCTACATAAAATCGATCCTAGAGTAAAATTAGCTTGGCTAATGACTTTTTTAGCTGCGCCGTTGTTGGCTAATCCCTATTGGCGTTTGGGGTTAGTTGCGTTGTTGGTATTGTTAACTATTTCGGCTGCGATTCCGTTGCGAGTTTGGAAACAGCAAATGGGTTGGTTACTAACGTTATCTGTGTTAGTTTTTCTGATTACTGCGATCGCTCCTGACGGTTTAGCGATAACTCATCAACCAAGGTTACCAGCTACCGAGCTTGATTTACCTCAACCCACAGATTATCAATATGTGTTGGTAGATTTAGGTCAATTTACCATTACTCGTCGTTCTCTTGATGTTGCGGTGCGAGTAGCCACTTTGGTTTTTACCTTAATTTACAGCACGAATCTTTATCTTTTGACTACTGCACCAGAAGAAATCACCGCAGGTTTAGAAGACTTAATGAGTCCTTTGCGTCGCTTCAAACTACCCATTACAGAAATTGCTCTTACTTTAACTCTTTCTTTGCGTTTTATTCCTTTAGTATTAGAAGAAATACAAAACTTGATTCGCTCTATTAGTACCAGGGCGATTAATTGGAAAGAATTAGGAATTCGCCGTAGTTTACAGGTATGGTTGATTGTGGCAGAGAAGTTACTAGAAAATCTCTTAATGCGAGCCGAACAAATTGCCGTAGCCATGGATATCAGAGGTTTTACCAGCCCCAATGAACATAAGGTGCAATGGCATCAATTAAGACTACGCTGGCGAGATTGGCTAGCTCTAGGTACTCTTATTCCCTTTTGGTTAGCCCGTTTTGCCATCGGAGGAATGTTTTAAGGGATGAATGATTAGGGAAATAGCTCTTGGCTCGTAGCTTGTTGGGTTTGTTCTTTTTATTAGTTAGCTTGCCCATCAATTAGAAGAAGACAAACCACTAACTACCAGCCACTAGTATCCCGTTTTAGCAATATCTCGCATCATATCAATCAATTAAATACGATAACAACCAGCAATCAGCAAACGAATAAATAAATCAAAGCACTATATCAATTGATTAAATACGATAACAACCAGCAACTAATAACTAACAAATGACGAAAAAAAAACATCCATTATTACGTTTATCGAGATACGGTAGAAAATATCGGGTTTTAATTTGGCAAGCAGCAATTTGTTCTGTACTAAATAAGCTATTCGATCTTGCTCCTCCTGCTTTAATTGGTGCTGCGGTGGATGTCGTAATTAAACAAGATAACTCCATCATTGCCCAGTTTGGTATTACCGACACTTTTCAACAATTGCTAATTATTTGTATTATTTCTGCAATTGTTTGGGGTTTAGAATCTGCCTTTGAATATACCCTTGAAAAGTTATGGCGCAATTTAGCACAGAGTATTCAACATAATCTACGTTTAAATGCTTATAGCCATGTTCAAGATTTAGAATTAGCCTATTTTGAAGACCGTAGTACGGGGACTTTGCTCTCAATTTTAAATGATGATATTAATCAGTTAGAACGCTTTTTAGATGTTGGGGCAAACGAAATAATTCAGGTATTAACTACCGTAATTATTATTGGTGGCGCGTATATAATTATGGTTCCTGAATTTGCTTGGATGGCAATTTTACCCATTCCTTTTATTTTATGGGGGTCGATCTCTTTTCAGAAAAAACTTGCTCCTCGTTATGCTGATGTCAGAGATAAAGTTAGTGTGCTTAATAGTCGTCTAGCTAATAATTTAAGCGGTATTACTACAATTAAAAGTTTTACAACTGAAGCTTATGAAATCGAAAGATTAAGAATTGAAAGTGAAAATTATCGTCAAAGTAATCGATCGGCGATCGCTTTTTCAGCTGCTTTTATTCCTCTGATTCGGATGATTATTCTTCTAGGCTTTAATGGTATTTTGCTTTACGGTGGCATGGAAGTTATTAACGGTAATTTGGCAGTTGGTACTTACAGTGTTTTAGTATTTTTAACTCAACGTTTATTATGGCCCTTGACCAGATTAGGACAAACTCTTGACTTATATCAAAGAGCAATGGCTTCGATTAATCGAGCGATGGATTTATTAGATACTCCCATTACAATTCATTCTGGTAATTTATCTTTACCCACTAGCAATATCAAAGGGGAAATTCAACTAAAAAATATTACCTTTGCCTACAATGAAAGACAGCCTGTTATCGAAAATCTCTCTTTAAATATTCCCGCAGGAGACACAGTTGCTATAGTGGGTTCTACTGGTTCTGGTAAGAGTACTTTAGTAAAGTTACTGTTGCGTTTCTATGAAACAAATTTAGGAACAATTACCCTCGATGGTATTGATATTAAAGATATAGATTTAACTAATTTACGGCAAAGTATGGGATTAGTTAGCCAAGATGTCTTTTTATTTCATGGCACAGTTAAAGATAATATTGTTTACGGAAATAATACAGCTACAGAAATAGAAATAATCAAAGCTGCTCAGATAGCAGAGGCACACGAATTTATCTCAAACCTGCCTCAAGGCTACGCAACTATTGTAGGAGAAAGAGGACAAAAACTCTCAGGAGGACAAAGACAAAGAATTGCAATTGCTAGAGCAGTTCTTAAGAATCCCCCTATCCTGATATTAGATGAAGCCACATCTGCCGTAGATAATGAAACCGAAGCAGCCATTGCCAGATCGTTAGAAAAAATAACCCGAAATAGAACCACAATTGCGATCGCTCACCGCCTATCTACTATACGCCATGCAGACTGTATTTATGTCTTAGAATACGGAAAAATTGTCGAACAAGGTACTCACGAACAATTATTAGCAAAGGCAGGTGTTTACAACAATTTATGGCAAGTGCAAACAGGAGTAAGAGTTAATATATAAAATCATAAAAGCGTTTTTCTTAACTTTTTTAGACTAAGCTTTAGAAGACCAGTTTACAAGAGCTATTTAATTGCTAAACACTATATTTTTAAGCTTTGTTAGTTGATGATTTATTCACGATCATGAAAATTAAAAAATTAATCAAACATGATGCAGAAAATTATAGGAATATCAGATTAGAAGCTTTAGATAATAATCCAGATTTCTTTGGCACAATGTATCATGAAGAAGCCATTATGACGATAGATACATTTAGGGAGAAAATACCAGTAGATAAGAATAACTTTATCTTGGGCTGTTATAAGGATAAAGATTTAATTGGAATCGTCGCATTTCATCAAGAATCAAGAATGAAACTCAGGCATAAAGCATATATTCGCTCTATGTATGTTCAACCAAAATATCGAAAAAAAGGTATCGGTAAATTATTGCTAAATGAATTAATTGAAAGAGCTAAAGCTATTAAGGAGATAGAAATATTATTACTTGATGTGGTTACAAATAACCTCCCAGCAAAACAACTTTACCTATCGTTCGGATTTCAAATATATGGAATAGAGAAAATGGCATATAAATTGAATCATCAATATTTTGATATGGAATCTATGTCTTTACAGATTAAATCTCTTTTCTTGAGCCGATAATATTTGTATAGAGTTATACACTACTACTAAGAAACTAACTGTAATTCAATTCTTTTTCCTAATGCTGCTAAAGCTCTTTCTATCGTTAGCAATTTAGTACCATGACGAGGATCGAGAATACGTCTTACTTCTTTTTCATCTACATCTAATAAACGGGCTAATTGTACCTTAGTCATAGCTTTTTCTTGCATTGCTGAATACAAAGCAGCTTTAAGCGCAGTCTGAATTGGTAAGATAATGAGATGTTCTGTTGCTTGAGATGATGAAGGGTATGGTATATCAAGCTTGTCATCAATTCTAGCAGCGATCGCTTCTTCTCAACAATCCGTTGCTTCTATTAATGCTTGTTGTTCGGTATCTCCTTGAGTAATAGCTTCAGGTAAATCTCGGAATGTAACCACAAAACCACCATCATTATCAGGAGTTAAGATAGCAGGAAAAGTAAATCTTTTCATAATAATTGTTTGATTATAGTTCATCTTCTCTAATTTCTAATTGAGCTAACATAGCTTTCAAAGTTCCTGTTTTTAACTCATCTTTGGGATTTCTAACTATGGTGAATCTTTTACCAAAATAAAGAGTTACATGAGAGCCAAAGCCCACGCTTCTTATCAACACGAGATTCAATACCGCGCTTCTTAGCTAGTTTTTTAACTTTTTGGATAAACTCGTTTCCTCTCATTATTCTATTATCGGACATAATTATCCGAATTTGTCGCATTTCTTCTGATATGCGATCGCTATCTGGTAAGATCAAATCAAGAAGTGTTGTAATACATTTCTATCTCTGCTATGCTCAAAAGCAATACGGAGATAATACTTTTTAGTTGAAATTAATACTTGTTGCACCTAACTATTCTCTTTACAAAGCATTTCAAGAATCTTTCGCTTATTTACCCAATGTCGAAATAATTAATAACTCTTTTGAGTGGCTAACGAAATACGATTGTTTAGTGAGTCCTGCTAACTCTTTCGGTATGATGGATGGTGGTATGGATGCAGCTATTACAAGTTTTTTTGGTCGTTCTTTAGAAGAAAAAGTACAACAGCGTATTCTAGATGATTATTTAGGAGAGCAACCTATTGGTACATCATTAATTGTCAAAACAGGACATCCTGAACATCCTTTTCTTGCTCACACACCCACCATGCGAGTACCAATGAAAATTCAAGGTACAGATATTCCTTATGTAGCGATGTGGGCAATGTTATTAGCTGTACGTCAATATAATAAAGCACACCCTGAATCTATTGGTAGTGTTGTCTGTCCTGGTTTGGGTACAGGAATTGGTCAAGTACCATATACTGAAGCAGCAAGACAAATGGCGTTAGCTTACGATCATTTTCTTTATCCACCAAAATGGCTTAATTGCTTCGTCGCAGCATCAAGACAGTTAGCAATTTGGGAAGGATAGTATTAAGCTTAAAAAGTTCTAAACTAACTGTAACTCAATTCTTTTTCTTAATACTGCTGAAGCTCTTTCTATAGTTAATAATCATTTTAATCTAGTTTAAAGTTATCAGTCGAGGTTAATCAGCAATCGCATAGTACTAGCTTTGCCGATCGAATCCAACACAGTTTCCACTGCTTGTTCTTTTTGCAAATCGATTCCTTGAGCATAGGGAATTGGAAGAGAAACTCGAACATCGGGTACGATACCTTGACCTTCTAAACGTTCTCCATCAACATAAACATCAGCAACAGCTAAGTATAGCAAACTGCCATCTGGCATAATATAAGGGCGACCTGCAACTACTGCACCTGCGGTTTCACTACCTACAATTTGTCCCACGCCATATTTACGAAAACCATAAGCAAGAATTTCTTTACCACTGCGCGATCCTTGATTGACCAGCATTACCACTGGTTTTTGCCATTGCATTTGTCTGTCTCTAGCAACACCATCACGGAAAATACTGGTAATAGTGGGTACTGGTGCAGTAAAAATATTAAGGTAAGTAGGGCTTGCTCCTCCCCAGCCATCACGAATATCCCAAACCAAACCATCAGTGTCCTTAAGGCGATCGTAAACCAACTCTGTCTCAAGCTGTTCTTGGTATTTGAGGTCAGCATAAGACCAAATATGAATATAGCCAATTTTTGTATCGTCTTGTTCGATTACCTCAACACTATCTTTTACTGCATCCAAAAACATCGTAGCGGGATTGAATACTTTGGGAATTACGACAATTTCTTGGGGTGAAGCATCAGCAGTGTGTTGAATTAACACGGGAACTTCTCGATCTGCTTTGCCGACAAATGATTGAATGGCTTGAAAAGGTTGATTTTCAACACTTAGTAATTCATCGCCTACTTTAAGTCCCGCTTTTTCAGCAGGAGAACCATTGATGATTGCTTTGATAAAAGTTTTATTGTCAATCTTTTCCGTATAGATACCAATGCCCGTATATTCTAATTTGCCATCAGGTAAGAATGGTTTTAAATCTTCTCGCAAAAACCGACGAAAAATTCCTGCAATCTGATAATAAGCTGGTTCATCTTGAGTATAAAAGTGCGTGTGAGAAGTGTTTAACTCTCCAAGCATTTGGTTGATAATTTCTGCTAGCTCTTTAGTGGATTTAGCTTGTGCTGCTTGGGGTTTGTACTGCGATCGCATTTTCTCCCAATCTACACCGTTCAAATCGGGATCGAAAAAGTTATCTTTAACCTTACTCCAAGCCGATTCAAATACTTCTACCTGAGATGAAGATGATTGGGAAAAAACAGGAGAGATGCAGTAGCACAACCAAACTAAGAAAAAGCTCAATAGAAAGGCTACTATCCATCGATTCAATCTAGAAACTATTGGCTGTTTCATTAATCTTTTGTGATATTACTGTAGATTGCCATAATATGTTCTTGAATCCATAGTAATTAATTTGACGATCGGGTTGTGCGATTGCTTATCTTTCCTATTGGTAAATCACTCTAAAATAAACGTGAAGCGATTTACTAAATGCGATCGCTGAAAAAGACCCTAAAATCGCAGACTTATTTTTTTTAGTTCACAGTCTTAGCGATCGCTAGCTATATCGAAAGTATTTTGCATCATGCTCACTTCATACACAAATATTTGGCAAGTTACATTTTTCCACAAGATAACATCCGACTTATCGTGGGCTTCCCAACATTACTTCATAAAGCCTCTACAGGACTAACTTTTGCTTTGTAGAGTATCCTATCTTCTTTTGTATAGCCAACATAACGCACTTTAACTTTTGTTCCTGGCTCAACTGAGCCCGTCATCAATTCATGCCATTGAGGATCGTAAGGTAATTCTTCTCCCACGGTAGAGATTGTTTTAATACCCCATTGCTCTACTAATTCTTTTACAGGTTTGACTAAAGGTATTAATCTCTTCGCTGGTAACTCAGGGTTTTTTTCAATTGCAGCAACGGCTGTAGGCCATTGAATCAACCAAGATTCGATAGCTTGAATGCTAGTTTGCTGAAACTGACTTTTTAGCATTTCCGTTTGTTGCGCCATTTCTTGCTCTAGTTTTTGGTATTCTTGTTGCCACACTTGAGGAGGCTGACTGTGAATACTTGTAGAGTAATCATCATCTGAAGATTCTGTTGGCTCGGTAAATTTAGCCAGCATTTGTTCTATTGATATCTCTAAAGCAGCAGCCAGTTTAACAAGAGTCTCTACCGATATTTTGTAAATCAGACCATATTGTAATCTTCTAATCTGTAATTCAGAAACACCAGCAACGTCGCTCAACTCCTCCATATTACTAATGGCAACTTGTTCCATTAAACTAGCTAGAATAATGCGATTTTGTTCGTATCGAAACTGACTCATAATCAATAATGGTTTGTTGTAG
>NZ_LR213960.1 GCF_900659865.1 Hyella patelloides LEGE 07179 | reverse complement strand
TTAATCCTGTATCGTCAGGTAAGTTAACATCTAAAATCACTAAATCTGGTTTAAATCTAATTAATAATTGCCTAGCTGTTTTACCATCTAAAGCTGATTCAGTAATAAAATTATTGTAGTTAAAAAAACGACATATTAAGTTTTGAAGTGCAGGATCATCATCTACCACCAATATTTTTTTTCTGGTCTTATCCATAACTTGAGATGTTTCTTTCAGTAAATACACTTTTAATTTACCTTTTATATATTTTTTTTCAGTTGATTAAACAATATCAGAAAATACACGGGCGTAACATTATAAGTCAAATATTTTTACTCAATCTTGATGAAATAAGAATGGTATATAAAGTATGTATTAAATATGTATGACTTATTGAGTACTTCATGCTTTTATTAACAACCTTTATTGCTACTTTATTTTTTACAATTATCTTAGCTTAAATAACTAATATTATTGGCATATTTTTCCTCCAAAAGTAACGTAAAATGAACCAAAAAATTTCTTTTTTGTCTCAATCTCAAACTCCTCTTTTAACTGCTTTACTTAAATTAAGTCTGCAAAAAGATGCTGCTTTTTATGCCCCAGGACATAAAAAAGGTGGTGTAATTGAGCCTCAATTAGAACATTTATTCGGCAAAAAAGTTTTTTGTTCTGATTTGCCCGAATTACCAGAGTTAGATAACTTGTTTGCTCCCCAAGATGCGATCTTGAAAGCTCAAGATTTAGCTTCTCAATGTTTTGGAGCAGATCGAACCTGGTTCTTAATCAATGGCTCTACTTGTGGCATCATCTCAGCGATTGTGGCTACTTGCGGAGCAGGAGATAAGATTATCTTGCCTCGTAATATCCATCAATCAGCGATCGCAGGATTAATAATTTCAGGAGCAATTCCCGTATTTGTTAATCCTGAACATGATAACATCCGTAATATTACTTACAATATCACTCCTCAAGCTCTTAAAAAGACTTTAAATCAATATCCTGAAACAAAAGCAGTTATGGTCTTACACCCTTCTTATCAGGGAGTTTGTGGTGATTTGAGGGCGATTTCTGAGATTACAAATCAACATAATATTCCTTTATTGGTAGATGAAGCTCATGGAGGACATTTTGCTTTTCATGAACAATTACCTCCTTCTGCATTAAGTTTAGGTGCAGATTTAACGGTGCAATCTACCCACAAAGTATTAGGAGCAATGACTCAAGCCTCAATGCTGCATTTACGGGGAACCAGGATTAATCCGCAACGTATTAGTAAAGCTTTACAAATAATGCAATCTACCAGTCCTAGCTATATCCTACTGGCTTCTCTAGATGCAGCGAGAAAACAAATGGCTCTTCAAGGCGAACAATTCATGGAAAAAGCTCTCGAATTGGCTGATTTAGCTAGAGAAAATATTGCTAATATACCAAAGCTGTCTGTCTTAGAATTTAGCCCCAAACCTGGCTTTAAGCATCTAGATAAGACTCGTTTAACTGTAGATATTAGAGAATTAGGAATTACAGGCTACGAAGCAGACGAGATTTTACATCAACAATTAGGAGTAACCTGCGAACTTCCTTTGCTTTATCATTTAACATTTATTATTACTTTTGGTAACAATCAGCAAGATATCGAAAAACTGATCCAAGGCTTTGTGACTCTTTGCTCTACCACCAATCAAAACAAACAATCTTCGAGCCCTGCTACCATAACTCCCTCTACTCCTAAACTGCAACTTTCTCCCAGAGAAGCCTATTTTGCTGCTACAGAAACCATACCTCTCTCAGAGGCTAGCGATCGCATTTCTGGGGAGTTAATTTGTCCTTATCCCCCTGGAATTCCTGTACTAATGCCAGGAGAAGTGATTACCTCAGAAGCAATTGACTATTTACAAAAAGTATTAAACTCAGGGGGTATTATTACAGGCTGTAGTGATGAAACTCTAACAAATATTTCGGTAATTGAATTATAGCTAACAAAAAGCCCAGAAAATATGAGAAGTAATCAGTAATCAGTCATAAATTAATGACAAATCAAACATCCAATGACGATCTTTCTAGAAACCCCAAGATTAATATTGCGTCAGTTTACTCAAGACGATGCAGATAAGTTGTTTATATTAGATAGCGATCCTGATGTGATGCGCTTTATTAGTGGTGGAATTGGCAGTAGTTATGAAACTATTACACAACATTTTTTACCCGATGTCTTGGGGTACTACGAACAATATGACAATTTAGGTTTTTGGGCAATAAACGAAAAATCCAGTCAAGAATTTATCGGTTGGGTAGTTTTGCGCCCTGAAGCTCGTTTTCGCTTTGCTCAATTACTCGGTGTAGTAGAATTTGATGCAATGGAATTAGGTTATCGTTTACGTCAAATTAGCTGGGGTAAAGGCTACGCAACAGAGGTATCACGACTATTAGTTAATAAAGCTTTTACAGAATGGAATTTTACTAAAATCATCGCTTGGGCTTTATCAGAAAATAAAGCATCTATTAAAGTAATGAAAAAATTAGGTATGACGTTACAGCAAGAGTATGTGTTAACTGCTGCGGATGTCTTACCTGACGTTAAATTATTAGAAAACCCTGTAATTCAAAATATACTCGATAAAAAGCTCGTTAAATATCAACTCACAAGTGATTAAACTCTAAATATCAGGTTTGCTTGGACAGTTAAAATGATGGTTAAACTATCAATTCAGATTAAGATGAAAGACGAAATAATAGTAACTGAGTTACCTGCTCATCATTAAAGTTATCATCACTCATTACAATTAAACTGCGAGTACCATCGGGTAAGCGAGAGCCTACAGTCATTCCTTCTAAATTATCAAGATAAATATCTAAGTCTTGTAAATCTAAGACTAAATTTTTTCTCAAAGACTGTACACTTGAAACTTCTTTTAAATTATCAAAAGTAGAAGTATCTGTAGCATTTCCGACTACTACCTGAAAAATTTTTGCTCCAGCACCAGTAAAGCCAAAAGTTCTTTCTAAACTAAGGAAATAACCTTCTTTTTCCAAAGCTAATAATTCAGTTAAACCATTAGAAATAGTTTCTGTATTAGCAGGTTCTAGCAAATAAAGATGTTCTGCTACTAAAATAGGATTACCAATGGGATTAATTACATAGTGTAAAAAACGAATTCTCGCAGATTCAGCCTCAGATAAATCTTGATTTAAGGCAGATTCTGTGGCGGTGAATAGCCTAAAAGGATCTTTTTTTAGTAAACCTGTTTGATTAACTGTTAGAGATTCAAATGCCAGATTTTCTCTAATACCTTTAGTTTTTTCTGCTTCAGCTAAATAGCGTTGAGGAATAGCAACATCAAGTATTTTTTGACCTGTTTCTAAACTAAACTCTCCAATAAATGGAATAACATTGTTTGTAGGATCGCCTTCGCTAGAAATAAATAAAGTTCTTCGAGGTGATAAAGCAATTCCTTCACCATCAATCGTTCCCGCAGGATACTGTTGACCAGTTTCATCTGTGAGAAATGTTACTTTATCTATTTTGACATTATCAATCGTAATTTTTTGATTATCTGATTGTTTAATATCTAGTTTTAAAGTATAAAAACGGGCTGGTGCTTTGCTGCTACGATCGTCAGATATAGCATAGTAACAATTTTGTTCGCGGTCATAAGTAATAGCAGATAATCCTCCTACCACCGTATCTTGAAATTGAGCTTTAGGTATTTCATAAGCATCAAGAAACTCTAAGGAAATATTACGAAACATTCTTTCCTGAGCCGATACCTGAGGAGGTGGGCTACAAGCTGTGATGAAGAAGAAGAAAACACCAAAAATAAAAAATAAAGGAATTTTCGAGTAAAAGCGATCGCGCAGCGCCTCGGCAGAGCCGAGATCGCCTAATTTGGTTAACATAATACTTATCATTAAAAATCGATCATTTATCATTAAACATTGAATAATACTCAATTCAACATCAAAATCTTTTTTTATTGCAGAGAAAAAAGTTTTATGTCTAAGTATGATAAATCTGTTAAAAATTGCTAAATAATTTAACTGATTTAGAGCAAAAATAGCTTCTGGTATTTGTTAAAAAAAATTGGAGAAACAGCTAGATCAAAAATAACTTTTCTTATGACGATTAATATCGCATTGTAATTATCTTATAATGCTATTTCTCCAATAATTATACTTGGCTTGACAATATAGTAGCAGTTGTTTATGAAGAGAAGATGTTGTAATCATTGGAGAAAAGTAAAATTCATGTAAATTTTTGCTCCAAAGCAATAAATTACCTCACAAACTTGAATACTCTTGCTTGCCTCTAAAGAATCTTTTATGATTTATAGTCTGTCATTGATTGCTTAAAAATATGCCTAAATATGTTATGTGGGGTAGTTATTGCGAAAATGCCCTCGAAAAACGAACTCCTTATCGTCAAGATCATTTAGCAGGATTAACAGCGCAAAAAGAAAAGGGGATTTTAGTTACTTTAGGCCCTACTAAAGATAATACTCAAGTTTTTGGCATCTATGAAGCTGAAACAGAAGCTCAGGTCAAAGAACTAGTAGAATCTGACCCTTACTGGCAAAATAAGATTTGGACAGAGTATCAGGTAAAGGAATGGATTCAAGTGTTTTGATCGTAATTACCCGATCGTTAATTTAGAGTTGTTATTTCTATATTATCCTTCCTGCCTTTCCCCTTCTTCTTTATCTGATGATTCTTTATTTTTAGATTCTGCTTCGATGTTATTTGTTTTAAGATCGCTAGCTGCGAAATCTGTTGGTTTTGGTGGGGATTTTTCTTCTGGTGATGAAGATGTTTCTGATGAGGGTACTTCATTGATTACTGTAATTGAAGAAGCAGGAATATCTTCTATTTCATCATCCCAATTAGTTTCTTCTTCGACGACAGTTGTGGTTTCAACAGCAATTTCTTTAGTTTCCATAGTTTCTGTATCCGAAGGTGCAGCTTCTTTTACAGGAGTTTCTGTATCCGAAGCTGTTGCGACAGAAGTAACAGAAGTATCTGAAGCTTCGGAAATGTCAGTTTCTTTCATCTTAGTTTCTGGCTCTGCTGCGTCCAAAATATCGTTTAATTTAGTGTTAGTTAAAGATGGAGTCGCATTTGCCGAATCTTCTGAATTATCCTGATTTTGTGGGCTATCTAACTCAGTTTTGCTCTCTTGAGAGATCGCTTCTTTTGGGGTAGAGTCTTTTACTTGGGTAGTAGAGTTTTCCGATGTTGTTGGTTGAGTTTTAGCCTCAGAAACATTGTTAGTAGCAGAAGTTGAAGGCTCTTTTTTGGTTTCAATTACTGTCTCTACAGTTTCGTTGGTGACTGTAACTCCTGCTACAGAAGAGGGTGATTCTTCTTTGGTTTCTTGAGTTTCTCTAGTTTCTTGAGTTTCTTGATTTTCTTGAGTTTCTTGAGTTTCAACTACGGTATCTTTTGCTTCTTCGAGTTTTTTTGCTGGAGCAACGCTAGAAGAAGATCGCTGAAATAAGTTTTTGAAGAAACTCACTACAGAAAAACTATCTAAATTATCTTGTTTCTCAGGATTAGCGATCGCTTTACGTAATTTAATTACCTGCCAAAAATAAGCTGTTAGTAAGGCTACCACTGCCAATTGTCCTAACAATACCGCACCAGTAATACTGGTGGCACAAAACCAGAGTACCAAAGCATAAAATAAACCAATACCACTCCAGAAAAAATCATCTTGGCGATGAATATCTTTAAAAAAAAAGGCTGTCACAAATAACAGAGAACTACTCAAACCAACAGCGATCGCAAGTGCATAGGGTAGCATGGTTTTTTACTCCATCAGTATTTCACAATACTATTTTGCGTCAAGACGCTTCTTTTTGTTCCAATAATTAAAGATAAATAATGTTGCGAAGTAAACAAATTAAAACCCAAGCCCAAGCGATCGGTTTTCATAAAGTCGGCATTGCTAAAGTAGATAGGAGTGAAAATCACAATCAGGCAGTTCAGCATTTACAAAGTTGGTTAGCTTTAGGTTATCACGCAGACATGGCATGGATGGCAAATCCCCAACGCCAAGATGTTCGCTCTCTAATGCCAGAAGCTCGTTCTCTAATTTGTGTTGCTCTTAATTATTACACTCCTCATCAACATTCAGAACACCCCGAAGACGGCAAAATTTCCCGTTACGGTTGGGGACGAGACTATCATAAGGTAATGGGACAAAAGCTCAAAGCTTTAAGTAGTTGGTTACAAGAGCAACAGTCAGATATCAGGACTCGCTATTATGTAGATACTGCTCCTATCCAAGATAAAGTATGGGCGCAACAGGCTGGTATCGGCTGGATTGCCAAAAACGGCAACGTCATAACTACAGAATATGGCAGTTGGGTCTTTTTAGGCGAAATTTTGACTAATCTGGACTTAGAACCAGATCGACCCCATAGCCAACATTGTGGCACTTGTACCCGTTGTTTGGATGCTTGTCCGACTCAGGCGATCGCCAAACCGTTTGTGGTTGATGCTAACCGTTGTATTGCCTATCACACTATTGAAAATCGTAGCTCAGAATTACCTCCAGAAATTGCGGGTAAACTGTCGGGATGGGTAGCTGGCTGCGATATTTGCCAAGATGTCTGTCCTTGGAATCAACGTTTTGCTCAAGAAACTAATATTGCTGATTTTCAACCTTATCCCCCAAATATTCGCCCAAAACTTCAATATTTAGCCCAGATAGAAGAAACTGCGTGGGATCGTCAATTTCGAGCTTCTGCTTTAAGAAGAATCAAACCAAAAATGTTACGACGCAACGCTCGTGCTAATCTAATAGCAAGAGAAAACTCAACAGATGAAAAAGGTATTTCATAATACCTTATTATTGCCCCCGTAAAGACTCAATCAATGGCGATTAAAGTAATTATTTTTGATTTTGACGGCACAATAGCCGATACATATCAAGCAGTTGTCGATATAACCAATGGTTTATCATCAGAATTTGGCTATAAACCTTTAGACGAAGAGACTCTACAGTTACTAAAAGATCTCAGTTCTAAAGACATAGTCAGAAAATCAGAAATATCTTTATTTAAGCTTTCCTTTTTACTCAGAAGAGTCCGAAAAGAATTAGGTAAACAAATACAAGATTTAGAGCCAATTTCAGGTATGCCTGAATTATTAGAAAAATTAAAACAACATAACTATACTTTAGGCATCATAACCTCTAATGCTAAAGAAAACGTCATGGCTTTTTTGCAGAAAAGAGAATTAGAGCATCTGTTTGATTTTGTCTATTCTGGAGCAACAATTTTTGGCAAACACCGCATTATTAACCACGTAAGTAAAAAGTATCAATTTAGCAAACAAGAAGTAATGTACGTGGGAGATGAAACTAGAGATATTCGATCTGCACAAAAAAGCAATGTTGCCGTTATTGCCGTTACCTGGGGATTCAATTCCAATAAAATATTAAACCAATATCAACCAGATTTTCTGGCAGAACACCCATCAGATATTTCCCATGCAGTTTTAAAGTTTTAAAAAATAAGTTATTTGTCAAATTTAATTTTTATCATTAAAAATTTTTTCGATAAACAACTATAAATATCATTAATTTGCTATTAGTGAATCGCCTTTACAGAATGTGTAGTATTTTTTTCTATTTGATATAAGTAGACCAATACAATTAAACTTAACTATGTCAAAAAGTTTTGTGTAAACCAGAGCTTTCTGACTCGGTAAATCGGTGCGCTTTAAAGTTAACTTTAATTAGCCCAACCTACTTATAGGTAATTTCGAGCTTACAGAAGATAAAGTAATACAGCTAGAAGCAAAGTCTCAATCTGCTGCTGAATTAGTCGGTATGGGTTTAGAACAACAGTTTGCTCAATTAGAAGCCAGTAGCGGTGTTGATAATGAACTAGCTGCGATGAAAGCTCAACTATCTGGCAGTTATGTAAATTTAGATGATCTACCTGCAAATGCACCTCAAGATTCTGCTACTGATGCTGAATTAAAAAAATTAAGAGCGCAACTTAATAATACGTAAATTTAACTAATAAAAAAATCCAATCTCTGCAACTCCGCGTTTTCGCGTGCAAAAAACTCATAGATAAATACTGGCGTTAATATGTAGGATATTTATTGGGATAAAGTAAAATCTAATTGCACTAAAAAAATATGGAATTTGCCAAGCGGATACAACCTCTATCTAGTAATGTGTTTGCGGATATGGATCGCGCAAAAGGGCAAGCTATAGCTCAAGGAAAGGATATTATAGATTTATCATTGGGTTCATCGGATATTCCCGCAGCAGCCCATACTATAGAAGCCATAGAAAATTCCTTACACGATCACAGTACTCACGGTTATTTACTCTACAATGGCACCAAGCAATTTCGTGAGACTGCTGCAAAATGGTATACGGAGCGATTTAAGATTCCTGTAGATCCAGAAACAGAAGTTTTAGCTTTAATTGGCTCTCAAGAAGGTACTGCACACTTACCTTTAGCAATTCTCAATCCTGGTGATTTTGCTTTACTTCTCGATCCTGGCTATCCTTCTCATGCAGGAGGAGTTTATTTGGCAGGGGGACAAATTCATACTATGCCACTACTTGCCCAAAATCAATTTTTACCTGTATTTAATGATATTCCTCAAGCAGTCTTAGAACAGGCGAGAATGATGGTTTTAAGTTATCCTCACAATCCGACAACTGGAACAGCTACTTTAGAGTTTTTTGAATCTGCGGTGAGTTTTTGCCGTCAACATAATCTGGTTTTAGTTCACGATTTTCCTTATGCAGATATGTTTTTTGAAGGTGCAGAGAAGCCTCCTTCTGTGTTACAAGCTGACACCAATAAAGAACTTTCTATTGAGTTTTTTAGTATGTCTAAATCCTATAATATGGGGGGGTTTAGAGTTGGTTATGCTATTGGGAATAGCGAGTTAATTACAGCTTTAAGACAAATCAAAGCAGTAGTAGATTTTAATCAGTATTTAGGTATTTTAAACGGTGCGATCGCATCTTTGAATAGTCCTCAAGAATTTGTAACCAAAATTGTCAATATTTTTCAACAACGACGAGATACTTTAATTACTGCTTTAAATAATATTGGTTGGCAAGTTAATAAACCCAATGCCACTATGTATCTGTGGGCAAAATTACCGCAACCTTGGTCAAATAATTCCGTTGATTTCTGCACTAAATTGGTAGCCGAAACAGGCGTTGCTTTGGCTCCTGGTTCTGGATTTGGAAAAGCTGGAGAGGGTTATGTTCGTTTTGCATTAGTAAAAGAACCAAAAATATTAGAAGATGTTGCTCAAAAAATCTCGGTATTTTTACAGCAAAATAATCATTAAAATACTCTTTTTCGATCTATCAAAATTATCATACTAGAATTGAAAGTCCGATCCGTAACTTCTCAAGAAACGATTTTTGTGACAATCAACAGTATTTTTTGTAATATTTCCGCCTTCCTAAAAAATTTAAGTACAAGTATTTGATTTTTAGGTTATTGGTGTCCGATCGAAAAAATCAACTAATAAATAATTTTTTTGACTTTACTTGTTTTTATGTTATTATTTATTTTATGATGGGGGGCTTTGCTTTTATTTAATAACGCTCATACTTCCATTATGAACTACTAAAATCAAACCTATCATTAACGATCCCATTTTGTCAACTCTTTATTACTAAAGGCAAAATTAAGAAATTTTTGGGTCAAACTGACAATTTAGATTTAAATTTTTCTACTGATTTTCAGAATAAAAAAAAACTTACTCGGCAGAAAACCATTTGTTCGCTGTAAAATTAAACTGTACTTAAAATTAAGCAGTAACACCTTATTATATTATTATTTGCACTTTGCTCTCAGATAAATATTAACAGGTAATTGTTGCAGTATTTAACGATAGATTAACAGTCTATTTACTTATCTATATTTCTGGCATTGCTTCCGCTATTAATGAAAAGCGATGAAAAAAAATTTTAACAACATCAACTTTAGTAACTATGAAACCAAAACTCTGGCTCTACGACACCACATTAAGAGATGGTTCACAAGCAGAAGGTATTTCTTTATCTTTAAACGATAAACTAAAAATTGCCCGACAATTAGATGCAATGGGAATTCCTTTCATCGAGGGAGGATGGCCTGGAGCAAACCCGAAAGACGTGCAGTTTTTTTGGAAATTACAAGAACAACCCTTAAAACAAGCTGAAGTAGTAGCTTTTTGTGCTACTCGTCGTCCCCATAAATTAGCAGCAGAAGATCCCATGCTGCAAGGCATTTTAGCAGCCAAAACGCGATGGGTAACTATTTTTGGCAAATCTTGGGACTTACACGTTACAGAAAGCCTCAAAACTAGCTTAGAAGAAAATCTGGCAATGATTCAAGACTCGATCGCTTATCTTTGCTCCCAGGGAAGACAAGTAATCTATGATGCCGAACATTGGTTTGATGGTTACAAACATAATCCCCATTATGCCATAAAAACCCTCCAATCTGCGATCGCTGCTGGAGCATCTTGGTTAGTTCTCTGCGACACCAACGGCGGTACATTACCCCACGAAATTACAGAAATTATCGAAGGGATTTACACAGCCATTCCCGAATTAAATCATCCCGATTACCCCCATTTAGGAATTCACCCCCATAATGATAGTGGAACAGCAGTCGCTAATGCGATCGCAGCAGTCCGTTCGGGAGTTACTATGGTACAAGGGACAATTAATGGTTATGGAGAAAGATGCGGTAATGCCGACCTTTGTACTCTGATTCCTAATTTACAAATTAAACTCGGTTACGATTGCCTGGAACAATCCCAACTAGCCCAATTAACCCAAACTAGCCGTCTTGTCAGCGAAACAGTAAACTTTGCCCCAGAAGAACGTTCTCCCTTCGTTGGACGCAGTGCTTTCACTCATAAAGCGGGAATTCACGTTTCCGCCGTCTGCAAAAATCCTCTTACCTACGAACATATTGTCCCAGAAGCAGTAGGAAATCAAAGGCAAATAGTAATTTCTGAGCAATCGGGTATCAGCAACATCTTACACTACGCTCATAAATTTGGTCTAACTCTCGAAAAACACGATCCTGACTGTCGGGAGATCCTAAGCCAACTCAAAAATTTAGAACATCAAGGCTATCAATTTGAAGCAGCCGAAGCCAGTTTTGAACTAATGATGCGATCAATATTAAAGCAACGACCACCCTTATTTCAACTTCAAGGCTTTCAAGTCCATTGCAATATTTGTCCAGAATCCCACGACTTCAGTAGCAAAGCTTTAGCTACTATAAAAGTAACCGTAGACCAACAATATCTATTGGAGGTTGCAGAAGGTAATGGGCCAGTTTCAGCTTTAGATCGTGCTTTACGCCAAGCTTTGACCAAATTTTATCCTCAAATTGCCCAGTTTAGATTGACAGACTACAAAGTAAGAATTTTAGATGGAACGATGGGAACAGCAGCCCAAATTCGTGTTTTGGTAGAATCCAGTAATGGTCAAGAACGTTGGACGACCATTGGCGTATCCAGCAACATTCTTGATGCTTCTTATCAAGCGGTAGTTGAAGGGATAGAATATGGTTTATTATTACAATCTGCCATTAAACCGCAAATCACCCCAATAACTTAAATTAAGCTATGAATGCGCTCCCTCCCACAACTCAAAGTAGACTAAAAAAAATTCCTCAAACCTCTGCTGTTTGGGAAGGAGATCGTCGTTCTTTGGGTTCTATTGCATCTGTTTTAGATTCTGAGTTTGGAACAGAAGGAGAATGCATCATGTGGGTAGATGGCTCAGAAGGTGCGGTTAGAGCAATGGAAATGGTAGCTTCAGATATGGGACCAGAAGCCGTAGTACGCACTCTACTTAGAGCGATTGAAGCACCTCATCATCCCGCTCAGCCAGCCCGTCCCCAAAAGATTGTGATTCGAGATCGTCAGCTACAATTTTTCTTGCGGGGAGCATTACAGGGTTTAGATATCAAAATTGAATATGCTGCGGATTTACCTCTGATTGATGAATTATTTCGGGGTTTTGAAGCAATGGGAAACCATAGGACTCCTAGTTTACCACCAAAATACGAAGACTTACTGGAAAACACCGCTCTGCAAATTTGGCGTGATGCTCCCTGGGATGTCCTCGCAGATAGTGATATTTTGACCCTAAAAATTAAAAATTGCGAGATTGAAACAATCTATGTTTGCGTTATGGGTATGATGTCAGCAGAATATGGCATACTTCTCTATCGTTCTTTAGAGTCTCTGAAGCAGTTTCGTTTTGCAGCCCTCAGCGAACAGTCCCCAGAAACTTTGGAAAAAGCCTTTTTAGCTCAAGATTGTTGGTTTTTAAATTACGAATTATCAGAGGATGAGGCTGAATATATCACAGAAACAACGCCTCTATTTGGTAGCTTGCATCCCTTTGAAGGCATGAGAGCCTCTTTAGACGAAGAAGAAGCCAAAATAGTTTATCTGGCTCTAGAAGCTATTCTCAAATTTTGCAATGCTCACCGCGACTTGCTTGCAGAAGAAATTATCGATCCTCTTGAAAAAAACTATCGCCTCAGTCTACCTAAAAACTTCAACATCAGTAAAACGTTTTCCGTTACCATTGCTACCTCTCCAGAGTTAACAACTGAACTTCTGGCAATGGAAGATGAGATTACTCCCCTAGAATTTGAAGATACTCAAGAAGTTAATATTCCCATTCAAGAAGACTTAATCCCTGAAGGCTCTCTAGTTACTTTGGGTAAAATTTCTTGGAATTTAGTAGAAAATTTAAAAATACAGCGAAAAACCTACTATCAATCTTTAGGTGTTTCCCCCATAGGAGAAGGTTTACCCGCTATTTTAATTCAAACTTCACGTCCCAAAGCTCAAAATATTATCGAAACCATCAAAGAAGCAGGAGGATTACAAGCTATTTGTTTTAACCCTGGTAGTGACCCCTTTAGTGGAGATACTTACGATTTGGGAATGCTACAAACAGGCAATAGTAATCTCTATATTTTTGCTGAATATCCCCATCATATTACCCAGCATAATAAAGCTTTAAAACAATGGCACAAAAGTTGTCAGCAAACCACTGGCTATTGTAGTTTAATCATTACTATGGGAGTTACAGGAGCTAATCGCGGATCTCCCCAACCTAAAGATATGCTAGCTGTTTTTGAAGCAAAAGCGATCGCAGGTGAAGATTTGGGGATGGGTGTTTTAGAATTAATGCCGAACTTTGATTTTGAGTAATTTTTTTGACTGAGACAAAAGCTGTAAGGGACTTGCGCGTAAATAAGTTACCAGATAATCTGATAAATATGAAGCAATAATAACTAGAAAAAGGCGATCGCTGACTGGTGATGCTAACAGAAAAAATCAAATCAACCATTAAAGATGCTGCTCTCAAGCTAACTGGTTCTAAGAAAAGAGGGTTTATGGCACAAGTAACCAAAGATTATTTGAATAGTTCACCCCGTAAAGCAGAAACGCAACTAGG
>NZ_LR213959.1 GCF_900659865.1 Hyella patelloides LEGE 07179 | reverse complement strand
CTAATTCTTCTTTATTACTAGGATTACATAACTTAATTGATAGCATTAATCAATTTCCCACACTGCTTCTTTCTGGATAAATCACCTTATTTCGTAATCTTTTAATTCGGAAAGTGACAGAAGAGGGTTAGAGGAGAAAAAGGTTTACAAAGACATTTTATTCTCGTCTTTTGTGCTTATACTTTTATCCTTTGGCACAAGCTAACTGGAGGATTAAGACGGCGTTGGGCTAATAAACCGATTACAACATTTCCTGAAGCTTTGGAGGCGTTTCGTACTGCTATGTCTTTTCGTTTTGTTAATTGGTTGAACCAGAATAGGAATGTGTTTATCGCTTATAAAGCTAGTTTGGGTTTTGTTTGGGCTTGATTTTTGTTTAAGTCCCGTTAATAATTAATGAGCCTAATGCTACACGGAAACTTTTGGCTGGTGCGCCCATTTGTTCAGAAAAAAGTGTCGCATATTCTTGTTCAAACTCTGACCATGGTATCAATTTCGCCATGATTACAAGGGGCTGTCTCCTGGGGAAACCCCAGGAGCTTGTAAGCCCCGCCCAACGGTTGTCTTTTGACAACCCTTCCTCTAACTCAAAGTTGTCACATGAGTCAATCGATTTCTCTGCTTTTCGATACACAGCTTCCTTATCTCTGCAAGGGTTTTGAAGTATTTTACCTATTTTCCTTGCAGATAAGTCAACTTTTTTCTCCGAAACCCCTTTTATGTCAGTATTTCACTATTATTCAGCAAGCCCTCATTAAGCTAAAACTCACAACAAATAATAATCGACTTACAATATCAGCAAAAGGCTTACAAACAGAAATTGTCGGCTCGGATTATTTGCAAATAATTACTTTTTTCAAAAGAAAACTTATTTAGAATTTAATCAAACAATATTTGTTCGATTAAAACCCAGAAATAAAAGAATAAACATTCAGTTAATACCATCCTTAGAATACCGTTAGGAAGTGAAATCGCTGAAGCCGTCATTATGACCCTTTAATTCACGGATTGTGGTTATATGCCGTAAGTAACCACCCCTAGCAATGAAATATTTGTAGCCTTAAGAGACATTTTACCAGCTGCCGTTAAATTCATTATCCCACCTGCAGTGACATTGACAGCCTTACCTGCAGTGACATTGGCAGCACCACCTGCAGTGACATTGACAGCACCACCTGCGTTGATATTGACAGCACCACCACTACCAATATTAACGGCTGTCGCTCCGTTTACATTAATTGTCCCTGTGGTACGAAGGGCAACATTCATGCCAAGGTCGCGAAGGGTTAGGGATTGTCCCATTTTAGTTTTAACGCTAATAGTCTTGCTTGTATCATTCAAGGTCACTTTATTTCTACCTGACGTTTTAATTTCGATCTTTTTTGACCTACGTTTGTCGTCCATACGGATGCTGTGCTTACCCTTGGTTTTAATTTCTATAAATTTCTGACTATCGTTGATGTCGATACGATGTCCGCCCTTAGTTTTAATGTAGATTCCTGCTTTAGATTTCCCGTGGTCTTCCTCGACAAATTGAATGGTATGCCCTGTACGGGTTTTAATGGTACGTAGCCTTACTTTGCCATTCTTAACTGTATCGGCAACCGTTTCTACCGTTTTGTCTTTGCCATTCCAGACACCCCCCACTATGTATGGTCGATGAATATCCCCGTGTTCAAAACCGACAAGCACTTCATCATTAATTTCTGGTAAGCAATAAAATCCTCTTTGATTAGCTGCCCCTAAGCCTACTACTCTAGCCCAATGGCTTTCATGATCCATGGTCAAAGTGGGAAATTTTACTTTAACGCGACCCCAACCTTTTGGGTCTTTATTCTTAGTTACTAGACCTACTAAAAGAGTTTGACCAGGTTGCAAATGGGTTTTAGGCTGCAATGTAGAAAACAAGCTGCCTTCTCTAAGTCCTCGAACTACAAAGCTAGTTGTGTAGTTCCCATGAACGTAACGGTGACAAGTTCCTGTTATATAGTATTTACCGCTATAGCGAGTTCCCAGTTTTGCTAGTTCAACTACTTTTCCTGGTCGAATTTCAGGGTTTCCTACAGCTTTAGCATCAGCATTGACAAACTCTCCGCCTAACTCATTACAAAGTGCCTGAGCCATTTGTTTTGCTTCTTTTGCGGTTTCTACAGGTTGATCAACCACAATCATCTTAGGAGGCTGTTTCATTTTAAACTTTTGAGCAGTGCTGCTTCCATTGCCATTTCCCGTTTCTGTAACCAATTGTTCTTTAGTGGCAGTTTCTGAGATTAACTTTTTCTGAGTGTAATCCCAGCTATTAACCTGGACTGAACTAACTTGTTCGGCACTGGTAACTCTGACATCAAAGCTTGTAATATCTTCAAGCCATTCCAGCTTTAGTGAACCGTCACTTTTGGGCTTGCGAAAGTAAACCTTATTGTCCTGCACAAAGAGTTCAAACCCTATTTTGGCAGCGCGCTCCCGTAGAAACTCCATATGAGTCTGATTTTCTTGACAAACATATTCATGGACGACACCACTTGCATCTAACTTACCGATACTAATTCTTGCTTGTTGAGCTACACGTCTTACAATATCCGTATCCGTAGAGTTTAGGAAAGACTGATTGTAGCGACCCCGATATAGCCGATGGGAAACGTCATAGCCACGTACAACGATGTGTGCCTCAGATTTGCGAGTAAAATCGACTTCAATACCTGTAATTTCTGCATCGATTAACCGATTCTCTTTTTTAATCTCCTGAAAGTCATTATCTTCTGTAGTACCAGCCTCAAATCCAATGGAAATGCGATCGCCGATATTAAAATACTTTTGATGTCTCCAGGGTTCAGCGTTCTCACTTGCTTCAACCTCAGTATTATGAATTTTAAGCATAAACATACTTGGCATATGTAAGCTTTCATCCACCACAATTTCCAGAATGTCTTTCATTAGTTCTGGTGATGCGGGAGTACCATTTAGTTTGAGTATCGGCTTGTTTAAATAAAGGTTTTGGCTATTTTGAGTGGAACTCTTGCGACCTTTACTAGCTTGATTAGAAGATGGGATTAATGTTTTACTAGCAGACCCTGTTGCAGGTGGATTTCCTCCTGGTAGATTACTAGGATCGACTTCTTGAAGTCCAATATTAACCATCGCTTTAACTGGAGTACCATCAGGCAAAAAGAGGGTGAGTTGATAGTTCAAACTCGTTATAACGCAATGAAAATAACTATCGTTCCAGGTCAAGATATAGACAGGCGGACGAGATCGCTCGTCGCTACGAGCCGTTACACCCAATTTAATATTGTCAATATATTCCTTGAGAACAGATTTCTTTGTTTCGTAGGTATCAAACAACAGATTCTGTAATGTAAACGAATAGGGTTCTACTCCAGAGAAATTAACCTTTGGTAATAAAGTAGTTCCTCGGTTGCCTACGTCATAATTCCAATTTATTTGCCGAGTAAAATCAAGTTCTGAGGGATTAAACATGAACTCAATGTCTTTGGCTTGTCCACTAGGGTCACTATGAACTATTAGCTTGGCTTTTTCAACTTTCATTGCTTTTTCCTCAATCCTTTTAGTTTAAGTATCGGTTTGTTTAAATAAAGGTTTTGGTTATTTTGGGTAGATTTGTTGCGACCATTTTTTGAATTCAAAATTCAAAATTCAGAATTTAAAAGAGTTCACAAGTAATAAGTAGCACCTCTTCATATCAAGGTAGAGGATTCAAATAATGACAACGCGGGTTTTTATTCGTTTTTCAAGAAGGAAAAAAAGAAACACGTGCAGCACATCTTTATTACAAGCCTCTTGCGTTCTTCTGGAGGTTAATGGGCGAATTGATAATTAATAATTTTGAATTGGAGCAAAGCGACGAGACCTCAATCGGCTCGATGAGAAGATTAAATTAATTTTTTACTAGCAGCTTTTGTTGTCGGTGCTTTTCCTCCCGACATATTTTGAGGATCGACTTCTTGAAGTCCAATATTAACCATCGCTTTAACTGGAGTTCCATCAGGCAAAAAGAGGGTAAGTCGATAGTTTAAACTCGTCATAACACAGTGAAAGTAACTATCGTGCCAAGTCAAGATATAAACTGGCGGACGAGTACGTTTACTGCTACGAGCCGTTGCACCCTTTTTTATATTGTTAATGTATTCTTTGATAACAGATTTCTTGGTTTCGTAAGTATCAAATAACAAGTTCTGTAGTGTAAACGAATAGGGTTCTACTCCAGAGAAATTAACCTTTGGCAATAAAGTAGTTCCTCGGTTGCCTACGTCATAATCCCAATTTACTTGCCGAGTAAAATCAAGTTGTGATGGATTAAACATGAACTTAATATCTTTGGCTTGTCCACTAGGGTCACTATGAACTATTAGCTTGGCTTTTTCAATTTTCATGACTTTTTTCCTCAACTCTTTCAATACACTAAAATTACCAGGCTAAAAAACCTACAGAACGCCCTCTTCGCTCGCGCTCCCACACTGAACGATGATGTAAAAGCTGCTCGATTTCTTGAGCTAAGTGTTCTATTACATCTGTTGAGTGCAAATGTTGATACAAAAGCTGCTCGATTTCTTGAGCTAAGCGTTCTATTACATCTGCTGAGTATAAATGTTGGGACAAAAGCTGCTCGATTTCTTGAGCTATGTCTTTCTGTACATCTGTTAAGTGTGAATTTTCTTGCCATAGTTGCTCGATTTCTCGAGCTATGTTTTTCTGTACATCTGTTGAGTGTAAAAGAGCTTGGCATAGGTGCTTAATTTCCTCCGCTAAAGAAGTAGGGGGGTTAATGTCGGTCACGGTCAAACTCCAATTAATATTTATCTTTCTTCAGTGAAAAGACTTCTTTTACTTTAGGAGAGGATGATCCTCGTAAGAAGTACCCGCAGGGCATTGGATAAGGAGAATGAAGTTTTTTCTTTAAATTGGGAGAGGTATGAAACCCCGCACCATTAGCGTCCCTTCTTCCTTCTTTCTTCTTCCTTCATCACTTCCAAGCACTTTCAGCAAAATATCCCGTCCCATCCCTAGAGACTTCATCGCCACCAGCCGACTGCTTGCCCATTTTTAAACCCTCGAAGGCTAAAGTTAATTCTTCAACAGCAACCATATTGCCCTCAGCTTCTAAACTAGGGATTTGCCAACCCACTGGAATAGCACCGATTAGACACCAGCTTTTCATAATTTCCCCACCTTGGTTAAATGTCAGAATATTAACGTTACGTCGCTTTGTTTTTCCTTCAAATAATTCGCCTAACCATGCTGAAAAGGCACTATCGTCAGTCATACCCCGCTTTAGGGTGATATCTGAAAAACAGGTTTGTCCTAGGCTAATTCTTTGCTGCTCGTTTACGCCACCCTCGTGATATACCTCTTTTTGCACTTCGATACTGATGCCCGAACATTCTGAAAATGAGGCAACTATATTTGTGCCGATTTCTATATAGAATCGGTTAGTTGTGACGTAGTTCTTAACTTTAGAATTGGATTTTTGCGTAGTCATTTTATTATCTTCCTCTACAAGAGTTACCGATTCTCTCTTTTTTAATTTTGAGATTTTTGTCAAGTCGTTCGTAAACGCGATCGCATAATTGATCCATTAACATCTGATTATTAAGATACAGTCGATCTAACTGTGTCAGACGGTTATGCTCAATAGAAGCCGAGCTTGTACGATTAAAGTTTTGGGTCATGGATATTGCTAAATTATTGGTAAGCGTTAACTTCTCAAAGACAGGCTCAAACGACCTGATAGGGCTATTTCTCTGAATGAGTTCATGTTAGGGTAAATTATGAAACACTAAAATAGACAAACGTCGTATTTTAAATTAAACCTTGTCCACATAGAAAACCGTAGTTTTTGAATTAGCAATGAAACAACTTAGACGGCAAAACATAATTGCTACTTGCTACTTGCTACTTGCTACTTACGAATAGTTAACCTAAAAACTCTTTGTTTCAAACTGGATGCGGTTTAAAACTGCTTCCAACTTTGAATTAGCCTCTGGGCATCTTGAAATAAGTAGCTCATTGCCGAAATTTGTTCGGCTTCGGCGATCGCTTTACGAAATTTACCGTTTCTAGCTAACTCTTTAGCAAAATTAAGTCTACAAAGATCCAACTCTCGCAGTTTTTTCTGATATTGTTCCGAGCCAAGCTGCTCATTTGAAGTAACGGTGTTATAAGTAGAACGATTGAGGGAATTTGAAGATGGCTGTTCTAAAGTCTTCTCCCTACTACCTAAAAGAAGACGCGATTGTGGTTGCTTAAAGCCAATTTTTCTCCAGATTGAATTTAAAAATCGTCTTGTAATACTTATAGAGCGAGAGATAGGTGAACTTGATGTCCCAAAAATATTCCGAGACATATTCCGAGACATATTCCGAAACACATTCCGAAACATACTTGGATGAAATAGTCGAAAGTTTCCTCGATTTTCTCGCACTATTGTCGATATTAATGGTTGCGAAAAATTTTGTCTCCTCGATTGTCGATCTAAATTAGTAGATAATGGCGACTTTGCTCGATTGACCTTTTGCTCTGCTGAACTATGAATTGAATTATGAATGGGTGAGTCTGAGTACTGAACAACAGTCCGATCTGCTCGGTTTTGAATGACAGAATCTGAATGTTGTACAACGGTGTTATCATTTTCTACTTGAGAAATAGGATTTGCTACTTGTGCAATGGTCATATCTTCAGAAGTTTGAACAACGGTATTGTCATTTTCTACTTGAGAAACAGGATTTGCTACTTGTGCAATGGTCATATCTTGAGAGGTTTGAACAACGGTATTATCATTTTCTAGTTGGTGGTCAATGTTCATGTCTTTAGAAGTTTGTGTTGATTGAGTTTTTATTAAGTGAGATTCAGGCTGTGACGATATGCGATCTAGGGCTAGCCAAGCCGTTTCGCGATCGCTAACTACCTCTTCAGGTGCTTCTGGTAATGTTTGCTTGGTAGGAACGCCATCGTTAGGTAAATTGTTCATAGTTTTTGAATGTATAGGTTTTATCATTTATCAATGTTCAATGTTTAATGGTCAACTCGCGCGTTCCTTAGATGATTAAAAATCATCAGGGTCGCTCGTCAATGTTCAGACTGCAAATTGATTGTCTGTTTGCGTTTCCAGGCAAAATGTAGAATATTTATTCCTAACTCTTGAGCGGTTCTAATTTCAGTTCGCGATCGCTGTAATTGTTCATCTAATCCCCACGATCCGCCTATGTTGCCGATTGCTAGAATAATTCCCCCACCAGAAAAGAGTTGAATTTTAGTTCCATCGACTGTTGGTAGCGCAGAAAATAGAAACGGCTTGATCCGTAAGGGATGATCGCGACGGGCTTCTTGTAGAGACTTCAGTGGTGTTTTTAAATATTGAGCGATCGCCTGAACCGATTGAATTAGTTCTGTACTCTTAGCGGGAGCATCGACTAGCAAAGTCCCCCCTGATTTTAAGTAGTTTTCAAGCTTAGATAATTGATGATTGTTTAGGGATAAACCCTGATGCCCAGTCAAATACAGCAGTTCGTAAGGATATATATCTTCATCCCAAGTAACTTGAGCAACAGTTTCTGCACCTTTTAAAGATGGATAAATATCTTCAACAGCGCGTAGTAAATAAGTGAGATTGAAAAAATTTCGGCTACAGTCTTCATCATCAGAATTGATTTGAGCAATTTGAACCAAACCTTGAGGTTTTGCCTGTGCTTGACGGCGATAACGTAAGTCTAAGTCACCGTATCCTGGAAAAAAGATATCGGTAGGTGTGCAAAGCAATTTCTGCTCAGACGATCGCAATAGAACGCGACAAAGCTCCACATCTGAACGATTGGGGGGACGACTTTTCTCGTCAATTCTAAAAGTTTCCTGTACAATTTCGCGATCGGAGCTTTCCCCTAAGCGATCTGGGTCTCGATACTGAGCTACTAAATAAACAGTAACGGGTTCGGAATCCTTTAGCTCAGTTGCAATCCGAAAATTGATTTGCTGAGGCACTATAATCGGATTTCCTTCTAGATCGATAGCAATTCCTGGCTGAATCTGTACCCAACGATTATCTCGATATTGAGCAGCAACTTCTTCTGGGGCTGGAATTACTCGTACTCCTAACCCACAAACAATCCCTGGCTGATTAATTGATTGATAGTGAAGATTTTGACGTTTGCGCTGATAGTCATGGGCGCGTTGCCAACGTTCGGCAGTTAGAAGTAAGCCATCTCTAACTTGTTGACGCTCCATAGGGGCGATCGCTGGATTGGGAAAAGGATAGGTCATCAGAATATCTCCAATTAAATATACTAATTCGGTTAAATAAGTTTTAGGTGAATGCCTAACAAAAGTTTGTTTTTATCTAGTGGACATGGGCGTAAATCAAGCAACCGTCAAATAACTTGTCAGAGCGGATAAATCAATACTTATTACTTACGCGAAGCGGTACTAATCTGTCTCTATGCGAAGGCTGTAGGAGCAAAACGCAGGTTTTTCCCGATCGATTATTCGCCGTATAAGCTGCTCATCAATAGGGCTGTTTGGCTGGATGCGTAAGCGCACGTCGAAGTGATAAGCCTTACCACCACCGATAATTGCATCTTCTCCTATATGAGCCAATCCAAATAAACATCCTTGACCAAAGGGTTCAGTAATGGCGATCGCTTTATCTTCTTCGCGCTCAACGTGTTCGTCGAGGGGTAAACCTGTATATAAATGTAGATAAAATCGAAGTCCTTTACGGGTTCCGCGATAGCGATAAATTTCTACGGCGCGTCGAATTAACCGTCTTTGATAAGTTAAATCAAGCTCCACATCAATTGACCAGTCTACCCAATGAGCTAGAAACGGCAGAAGTGCTTGAGGTGCAGTCAGCGGGTCTAGATGCGCCCACATTGAAGTGAAGCTATTTACTACTGGATCGAACGCTTGCTCAAAAATCTTAATGAAGCGATGAATGTAATCAACTTCTTGATAAACTGTTGGCAGAAAAGTAGTATAGGTACTCCTTGGTCGAACATTTAGTTCAAAATTAGATTCTTGAATCGGATGTGAACTCGATCCTTGATTCGCGTTCTGGTTAGCATAAATCGACAGACAACCTCGAAAGTCAAGTTTATTTTCCTTATTCTGCTGAAGGGTATCTTGTCCCTCAAAAAAATCATCAGGAATCAGAAACCATAAGTCAATATGTCTACTTTTCTTGGCAGCTACTTCCAGGGTTACACTGTTGATCGCAGCTTCCATCGAAGTATCTGACGTTTGCGCCACTGATTTTCGTAGGTCTATCCCGAATTGAGGTGCGTTCTCAACATCCGTCTGTAGCTGACACCATTTTAAAGGGAATGCTCCCTCCAGCTTTAAAGTGAAATGCTGAGGTTGAGACTCCCAGTTTTTAATTTCAAGGGCAACTTGACAGAGTTCACCTGGATGAACCACAATCTTAGGTTGCTGTTGTAAATCTCCTGTAGCTTCCCCAAGCACGCGATCGCGCAGTGCCGAACCTTTGCCGAGATCGTTCTTAGAGGCAGTGGTTTGGGGAATGTGCATCGGAGAAATATGAAGACTGACCGATTTGGAGGTAAGCATTGACACCATATCCTAAATCCTCATTGCAGATTGTTCTGTCAGAATATTCACACTATGTCCAGTGCGGGCTTGCGGATCAGCCCAAGAGCAGAGTAAACCTAATGAACCAGGGTCTATATAGCTTACAGGCGTTGTTTGTCTGTGCCAAGATTCCCCATTTTTTTGAATAGGAAACAGTAGGATAGCCCCTAAATATTGAATTCCTGCTATTTGCTGAAGGACAACCATTATGTCTGATGGATAAAGAGGGCGACCAAATGCCCAGCCTGTCATATCTGAACCACCAGTTAGAGGGTTGAGGTAGCGATAGAGGGCGACTTTGACTTTATGGATAATCTCTGCCTGTGCGCTTGGGTTGTTGTAAGCAGGCTCTAAAGTTATTTCAGCTTGAACCGATACGCCAACATAGTTGGGCTGCTGTAGCTGCACCTGAATACCCAGCAAACGTCTTTCATTTAGATAGTTCAAGACGAGATCGCGTAGAGCCGAATTCAAATCGAAGTTATCAGGAGCAATCCCGCGTCCAAGATCGATAAGATCGGTATTAGCTTGAGGCACAACGCACACGCTAACGCTCCCAGCAGTTTGATTGGCGGACGTCGGTAAAGTTAATGCACGGGCAATTGCCCCGCCACTGCCTTTGAGAGTTAAGACTTCAAAATCTGCTGCGGTGACGGCTCGATCTTGCGAGCGCAGTATCTGCGGTACTTTTAAGACGGCTTTTTCAAGAGACTCTGCATCAGCACCGTTAACGGCAGCATGATGATTGGTCACGTAGTCTACATAAGGAATTGCCGTCTTCATAAATCTCAGGGTGTTCGCCTGTACGTTTCCCTGTTTACCACCCCCAGTACGATAGGTAAACATAATTTCAGCACCACGAGGAGGAATTGCTCCATACTGTTGCTCAACTATTTGCTCATGCAGGTTTTGATCAGATAATTGCTCTGCTGGCGGTGCTTGCTGTAAAGAGGCACGAGCTTGAGTTCGCTTTTTCAGGGTTTGGGGTTCGCGAATCAAAGGTCCAAACTGAATAGTACCCGTCAATGCATCAACAACATAATGGAGATCGTGAGGTTTTGATTCAGCAAAGTCTTCAACCTTCTGCCAGGTTTCGGCAGGTTTCCCCAGAGGAAGAATAAGCAGTTGCTCTTCTCCCAAGCTTTCTAGAATGGGGGCAGTCTCAACTTCAAAGCTCTGTCCTGGTTTCCCGTTGCTGATTCCTAATATTTCCTCTTCTACCAGAACCCATTGACTAGCCTGCACCGCCCCACCAACCGAACGCATAGCTATTGTTTTGATCCGAGGAGAAGTTGCATATCCTGGCTGACGGTGACTAGATTCGTTAAGGGTGCAGCGAATCCAATGACCTTTATAGCCGTCAAAACTACCTACAGGCAAACGTTCGGGCAGATGCAAAGTTACATCACCACTCTGCTCGAAGCTATCATCTCCCGTATTTTCATCAAAGCTAAAGCCATTAGTGGTGTCGTCTGCTTCCTGTAAAAGTACCTCGATCCATGATTCACCGTCCCAGGCTGACCAACTACGGGGAGGATGCTTGGGATTTATACCTGTAGGCGTTCCTGACGCTCCCGTAAAGGCGATCGCCAACACCTTTCCTGATAAACTGGTATTAGGTTCAATTACGAGATAAAAGCTATTGCCAAACTGCGGTTTTTGGGGAAATAGTTCAAACTCTTGAGTTACTGCAAGACCATCATGTTGATGATGCCATTGCTCTGTGCGATCAAGAAGCGATCGAGGAGTATCACCCGCATCTGATGCCGATAGTATATGTTTTATAGTTGGTTGAGCGATTACTAGATCTCGATCCGTAGTAAAAATGATGGCTTCCTGGGTTTCAGTACGCTCTGTTGCCACTTCTGTTCCGCATGGGATGGTGTATTCTAGCAAATGAGTGCTGAGATAAAAAGTCAGCCTGACTTGAGCTGGAGTCGGCGGCTGTAGACGAATTCCCAACAGTTCTAGAAAAGCTACATAGTTTTTGCGGGGAATCTGATTGAACCGCATCAGCATCTGATCGGTTAGCCAAGCAAATAGCTCGACCAAGGTAATACCAGGATCGCTAACATTGTGGTCAGTCCACTCTGGACAATAGCGGGGAATACGCAACAGGCATTCTTCTAATAAATCGTCAAAGTTGCGATCGTCCAGTCGAGAACTGGGAAGTTGAGGTAAAAAGTCAAAGTTCATTATTCTCCACCTCTGAGACTAAATAGAATGGGTAAACAAAACTGTAGGGATCGGGACAAGACTTGAGACGGTAGTCAACAACAATGTCAACGCGCCCAGCAGTGTCGGGATTTGCACGAACTTCATCAACCTCAATTCGAGGCTCCCATGTTTGTAGTGCTTCAAGTACGTAAAGCCTAATTTTGAGTAAAGTATCTTTATTTAAGGGGGCAAAAGTTAGTTCTGACAGGCGACAGCCAAAGTCAGGGCGGTAAACACGTTCGCCTAGATCGGTTCGCAAAATTAACCAGATTGATTCTTTGACTTTCTGAGCTTCAGCACTTAGCTTGAGTCCTCCCTGTACATTGGTTTGCAATGGAAAAGATAGACCAGTACCTAAATACTTTTGCTGCTCGTTTGTGAGGTTAACCATGTTCATTGTTCTCAAACTTCGCGATATGAGTTTAGGATATCTGGCGAACTAAAAAATTCTATTAGCCAAAGGTCTATATGCTTAGAAACAGGCTAAAAGTTTACTATAAATGCACCCTAACTGGACTTTCGGAATTCGAGTGGCAAAAATAAGCTACAATAATCAATGAGTGTTGCTTTTACTTAAATCAATTTTGCGATCGCTCTCCATAAAAGAAATAACTCTTGAAGCCTTACCTCCTTGTTTCGAGAAGTGGTGTGTCGAGTTTGATGATTTATGGCAAACTAAAGGTCAGAAAAAAGGATTTCGTTATTATTTAGCTGGACTATTAGGGGAAAGTAAACGTAAAAATATTTCTCAAATTACTGACAATATAGTCGGTTCTTCCTATCATAATATCCACCACTTTATTAGCGAATCTAAATGGTCAGTAGAAAAGATATAGCAATTCCTACAGTCATGAGGTAGAGTAGCAACAATGAGTAAACCAATTACGAATATCACTTTTTGTGACTTTAAGCATGGCATCTGTAATGGGAGCATCCCATTTTGGTAAAAAGAAAAATAAGAAAGATTCTTAATTCGCGAGTAATACTCGCGAATTAAATAATAAGTGTTGTTTGAAAGCACATCAACTGACTACCATAGAAAGGTAGATTTTGGCAGAGACAAAAAGGGAGCAGGTCAAAGATGCAAGAACAAGAATACTACTAAGCAAAAATAGTATTATTTAGATAAGCCCTAAAGGATTAGCTTCGCGTCACGCATCGATGTTTAAGAACTTGCGGTACGTTTTCGAGATTCCATTGCGCTCCTGAAATTTTCAATCTTCTATCTATTTGTTTAACGGTGGATTCAACTGCCCCTGAAGCGATCGCACAAATGTTTTCAGCTTGATAATAACCGTAATTGACAATACGATGACGATGATTTTCTAAATACGTACAAAAATTATGTGCTTGTTTCTTTTTTAAAGAAGAAAACAATTCCAAAGTATCGTCTACCTTACCTTGCCACAAGAGGGTTTTCCCTTGATAGATACGTTTCCATGAACCGCCAACCTTGTAAAGATTTTCGGCTAAATGAAACCAATCTAAAATCTCTCTGGTTTCTCCTTGAGGGTTAAATTTTGCCATCAAATTCCAAATCCCTGAGTGACCATCTCCAATGCAAGTTATACGAAATCCTGTTTAGAAAACCAGGTTTAAATTAAATATCAGATAACCAATAGTAATTCGTTAAATCTCTAATTTCTTTAGTCATTTCATTTAAAACATTGCAACGTTTAACTAGAATTTCTT
>NZ_LR213958.1:3421-13520 GCF_900659865.1 Hyella patelloides LEGE 07179 | reverse complement strand
AGTCATGGCAGTGGTTAGAAGAAGCATAGTTTCCGAGCTACAAAAAACAATTGATTCCTTAAAGAGCAGTTTAATAGATGTGTCTTTTGATGGGGAACAAGAAGATATTTAAAAACGGTCATTATTCGCGAGCAATACTCGCGAATTTATACCCCTATTTTTGCCAAAATGGGATGTTCCCACTTTACAGGTGCTAATTTAAAGAAGGTAATTGGTTTACCAACATAGATAAATATAAATATCTTTTACTCAAAAATTGTTTTAACAGCAATAAGTAATCAGCAGTTGTTGATTAATAATCATCAATTATTAACTATCCTTATATTCTTAATTCATGGCAAAAGTAAGCTTACAATCTATTACACGTAAATACGGTAACGTCACCGCCATTGATGATATTACCTTTGAGATACCTGATGGAGAATTTTGGGTTTTGGTAGGGCCTTCAGGTTGTGGTAAATCTACTATACTAAGGACGATTGCTGGTTTAGAAAAAGCTACCAGTGGCAAACTATATATCGGTGAAACATTAGTCAATAATATTCCTGCACGTCAAAGAGATGTAGCGATGGTATTCCAAAATTATGCTCTTTATCCCCACATGAGCGTAGCAGAAAATCTCGCTTTTGGCTTAAAGATGCGTCAAGAATCCCCCACTGATATTAACCATCGCATTCAAGAAGTAGCTCACGCACTCAATATCGAACATCTGCTAAAACGCAAACCCAAACAGCTATCAGGAGGACAACAACAACGGGTAGCATTAGGAAGAGCGATCGCCAGAAAACCCCAAGTATTCTTGCTTGATGAGCCTTTATCTAACCTTGATGCTCAATTAAGAGACGATACCAGAGCCGAGCTAAAACAACTCCATTATCGTGTTGGGATTACTACTGTTTATGTTACCCATGACCAAGTAGAAGCCATGACACTAGGCGATCGTATTGTTGTCCTCAAAGATGGTAAAATTCAACAAATAGATACTCCTCAAGCTATTTACGCTACCCCTGCAAACTCGATGGTAGCTAGCTTCTTGGGTAGTCCTCCGATGAATATTCTATCTACTATTTATAGCGAAGGTAACTTTGTGATTAACAATCAGTTAATAGCAATTTCTAACCAGATAAAAAAGCAACTACAACCTAGCCAAGGAGCAACCTTTAATTTAGGAATTCGTCCCGAAAATTTAACTTTAATTGCCGAAAATAATCCAGATGAAACTAATTCTCTATTGGCAGAAGTCGCAGTAATTGAACCTTTAGGCAAAGAAATTTTACTCCGCACCAAATTACAAGAATCTCACACTAACATAGATTTGTTTGCTCCTCCTGACTGGCAAGGCAAAGTAGGAGAACAAATTAGGATAGATCTTAATTTAGAAAAATTATTTATCTTTGACTCTCATCATGGTCAAACAGTCTATTATCCAGATGAAAATTAATTTACCATTGCAATTTTCATCTCTTTCATCCAGAGGTCGAACGCTAATCGTACCGATATCAGCAAAACTGTGGCAGAATATAAGCGATCGCTCTAAGAGTTTCCTGACTTATAGACTTAGAAGTGTTTCCTAGTACATCTGCTGCCATGTTTTGTATAATTTTTGGCAGATCGCGATCTGCTTGGAAAGCCAGCAACGGCAGAATGATTGGTGCTAGATATTTTGGCTTTGGCATTAACTCCCACCAAACAATAATCTGAGTTTCGCGATCGCCAGAAACGATTTCCCAACCACCTCTCATGGTTTGAACGGGGAAGGGAAAATCTGGAGCTTCCGAGACAAAGCGTAATATAAGGCTACGACCGTTCTCGAACTTCACACATTCTTCTGACCAACGCTTCCCCGTGTAGTCTTCGCACATACGTACAGCACCAACGCCAGGGGTTTTTCCATCTAGAATTAGAGAACGCTTCAAGGATGGCGCATACTTCTTAATGTCTCCCAGATTACCAATTGCATTCCACATCTCATCCGCAGGGGCATTGACATAAACAGGAACACAAAGGCGGTATTCATTAGTTGGTAGTTTGTAAGTGCGTTCAATAGCCCAAAGTTGCCATGCACCGAAAGTCAAGACGGTTACCGATACTGCGATCGCCAGCAAATGACCAGAACTCGATAGTGTATTGGGAAAGAGTACCAGCAATACTAAGGTAGCCAATACCCATATAAAATCTCCTGTGCTAGCGTAGAGCGCACGCCAAGTGGCTATCCTCGACTTTGTAGCTTGATGGAGCAAATCTACCGCAAAGATAGCTAACCCAGTGCCAACGACTTGGAGAACAAGCGGTGCTTGAATACCGAGCATTTCGCCAACAAGAGACGATTTGAATACCATCAACATGACACAAGTGAATGAGAAAGCAGCATTGGCGATGAGGGCAATTCGTAGTGGTAGTGAGTTATTCATCAGAGTCTCCTTGATGATGCTGTTGTCTAAAAAACTTTTATACGCGATCGCTTTGGCCATGTCATGTATACTAGGTTGACATAGGAATTATTATGAATATTAATATGAGGGTTTTAATATGTCAACCAGGGTGACAAAAAAAGATATCCCTATGGTGGAAAGCCAATCGCTTCAATTATTCTTTAGTGCAGCAGAGATGAATGAACAAATATCTCTTTACCTGTCAAATGCCTTGAAGGATAGGGGGTATGAATCTGTAACCCCTTGTGTCCTCAAATCTCTGAGCGCGCTAGAATGTGGCATTAACTATAGTTCAGAAATTGCCCGAAGTCTTGGTATCTCCAGGCAAGTGGTTGCCAAAAAAGTCAAAGAATTATGCAGTATAGGTTATCTAGAGCAAGTTGACGGCAAAGGAAAACAAAAACAAATACTGTTTACCGAATTGGGCGAACGCCTAATGTCAGATTCAAGGCAACTTCTGGCAGAACTTGATGAAATACTGTGTGAGACGATCGATCGAGCGACCCTTGAAGAAACAGTCGAGAGATTGAAAAGGATTCAAGCAGTCGTGCTAGATATCGATAAAGATTAGGGTGCCATGTATCACTATATTTGCAATCTGGGTTCAGGATAAGCTACTAAGATTACTCTCTTTGCCAACACCACCTTAAAAAAGAACCTTTGTCAATTCGCAAAACCGATAATTTTTCTGAACCCAAATTCAAGTTCTTGGTAATTTCTTTCTTTGACTAGAACAAGCTTGAAGGTTAAGAATTATCAACAATCGCCAATTCTATTTCTGGAATCTCAGAACCATTGAAAACGACATTGTCTGCTGTAAGCTCTCCATCTGCTACACCAGTAAATGTGAATTCTGTGATTTCTCCTGAGTATACGTCATCATTTGAGCGGACATCTTTAAAAATAATATTGTCTTCGGTTGAATTCTCGAATTCGGCGTTTTGCGCACTAGTGACATTTACTGGCATATCAAGACCCAATGTCCAACCTTTAAAATAATCTCCATTATTCTCAAAGCTTACTGTGCCACTGACACCATTACCACTTAACGAGTCCTGAACAAGTTTAATGTCTACATCGATCAGACTATCAGAGTTGCCACCACCTGTTGGGTCTGGCTTTGAAGGAGATGGAATATTATCAAACTCGGCAGGATCGACATCTATATCTTGTCCATTAAAAGTGAAATTTGTCGGATTGGTAAAATCACTACTGTCATCGACAGAAGCAGTAAATTCAAACGTAGTGGTTTCGCCTGCGTAGACGTTATCGTTCGATCTTACGTCTCCAATTACATAGCTATCGCCTTCACTAGATTCAATTACCGCGTCCTGAATCTCTTCGATATTGAAAGGCGCATCAAATCCAACTTTCCATTTTTCAAAATATTCCCCATTATTTGTAAAGCTAATTTCTCCTTTAAATCCTTGCTCCCACTGGCTAACAACATCAAAATCAAGATCGATCTCGCTATCTGTTGTGGGAGGCTCAGGAGTAGGAGTTGGGCTAGGACTGTTTTCGTAGGAGGGAATGTTTGTCTCCAGAAAGCTCCTAGCATCAAATGGATCGGCATTTTGGTCTCCAGTCAGCGCATAAAAGAGCATCCCAGCGTCCGAGGGATCGTTAGGAACGCCAGACGATTCCATTCGCTCCCAGGCATCGTTATAGACTTCCTCGTTAGAATCCCTCAACCAGTTCCAGTTATCGTTACGAAACCTAGCGTTTTGATCGCCTATATCAATATATTCAACTTCGGGAAAATCCTGTTTAAGGTCAGACCAGGTTCTTGCCTCTTCTACACCGTCTCTAGTTACCACATCACGATTTTCGTTCCAAGAGGAGTGAGATAGAAGAGTTATATTTTGGCGATTTTCTGGTGATGTTCTTGCTAACGCTCGATAGGTTGCTTCCATCGGTCCTCCTTCGATTGAAAGAACCTTTTTACCAGAGTTGAAGTCATTTACAAGACCATCGATAGTACTAGAAATATTTGCCTGATAGTCCACTGTGTCAATACCAAGCTTTTCCGCATATGCAGCACTCGTCCTCATCCTTGCGAGTTTGGAATCTTCGTTTGGCTCAGCCAGATTATTGCCAAAACGAAACGTTGTCTTCTCTTGAATATTTGCTCCGTCCGCTAATAGTGCAGCAACAGGAAGAGCACTAATATCATCTGGGTCATTATTATTTCCATCAAAATGAAAATTGACTAGCTCGAAATTTTCAATTATTCCATTCATGGGGTTACAAGTGGTATTTAAGTAAATTCACTGAGATTGTAACTAGGAAAAATAAAGAATTTGGTTGTTAGAAAAAAGCTATTCTTTAATGACATATATCTTAAAATTTCCCCAAAAATATATACAGCAAAAAATAAAAATTAAAAAGTAAATAAAAGTAAAGCAATATTGTTTAAAAAATCAAATATTACTTCAATAAAAGAGAAGATAGAGTAACCATAAATTGATCGCCAATACTGAAACTAGATTATTAATAAATCTGCTTCTTGATTCACTGATTCTAATCAATCATAAAAATTTTTTATCTGAAGTTAAAAATACTCTTCGCTTTATTGATGCTATAAACCGCTTTCACTCTATTATTTAGTAGTTATAAAAGCAGATCGCTAAGTTTTTTTTTAAAATATTAGAAATTGGTTATTTTATTCGTGTTACTGTACCTCACCAATTTTAAAAAAGCTAGATTTATAGCTCTACTAGAAACTGTTTCTAAAGTACTGCAACTATAGTTTGCTCGTAAAATAACTATTAGTAATTATAATTTGCTCGGAGCTAGCTTTTATTAGATATATTAAACTGAAAAATAACAATTATTTACTAATTTTTTGCTTAAATTTTATAATCTATTTTCACTAATTTAGAACAAAATAAATATTAAATAAGTGCAGCAGACTAGATAAACTACACGATCTTACTTTTATTTTTATACTAATAGCATCAGTGAAAATACACAACTACTCAAGTCGGCAACCCAAATCATAGAGTATAAAATGTTCTCATTGTCATTCCCGTAAGTCATTCAAATAAAATAAAATTTGCGAGTATGAAGTTATTAAAATTAAACAAAGAGATTAATTATCTTAAAAAAAATTAGTAATGAGCGATCTCGAAGAGATCCGCTACGCGGCGCGCCATAACGAAAAATCAAAAATTGCATAAAAATTAATCAAACCAGGTAAGGAACTACGATAGGCTAGATCGAGTCGTTTTATACTTTTTTAGAATACGCCCCCATGGAATCGGTTGATACTCGCACTGTTCGCATTGGTACTAGAAAAAGCCAGTTAGCGTTAGTTCAAACTTATTGGATCAAAGCAGAATTAGAAAAACACTTTCCCAATCTCGAAATTGAAGTAGAGAAGATGAGTACTCAGGGAGATAAAATTCTGGATGTACCCTTGGCAAAAATTGGTGATAAGGGTTTATTTACCAAAGAGTTAGAACTGGGAATGCTCAATAACACCACTGACTTTGCAGTCCATTCTCTCAAAGATTTGCCTACTAACTTACCAGAAGGATTAATGTTGGGTTGTGTTACCAAAAGAGTTAACCCTGCGGATGCTTTAGTAGTTAATGCCAAGCATCAAGATAAACAGTTAGAAACCCTTCCTGAAGGCTCTGTTATTGGTACTTCTTCCTTAAGGCGTTTAGCACAGCTACGCCATCATTTTCCCCATTTGGCTTTTAAAGATGTTAGGGGTAATGTGAATACTCGTTTGGCAAAATTAGATGCAGGAGACTATGACGCTATTATCTTAGCGGTAGCTGGTCTAGAAAGATTGGGCATGAGCGATCGCATTCATCAAGTTATTTCTCCTGAGATTTCCCTTCATGCTGTGGGACAGGGTGCTTTAGGGATTGAGTGCCGAGAAGGAGATACTAAAATATTAGAAATCTTAAAGGTCTTAGAAGAACCAGAAAGTCGCGATCGCGCCTTAGCAGAACGTTCTTTCCTTAGAGAGTTAGAAGGAGGCTGTCAAGTTCCTATTGGGGTGAATACCAGTATTGAAGGAGATAATCTAACTTTAGTTGGGATGGTTGCTAGCTTAGACGGTAAACAGTTACTCAAAGATACTGTTAGTGGTAATAGAAGCGATGCAGAACAGCTAGGAAAAGATTTAGCTGGTAAACTACGGGATATGGGTGCAGGAGAAATCTTAGCTCAAATATTTGCTGAAGTCGGTCGAAAGTGATTTATTATCCACTGGTAATTTCCTTCGCCAAACAAACTTTTTTATACTGTTTATTGAGTAAGGTGGGCAATGCACTAAAGTATATCCGAAGGTGTATCCTTTAGGGCTTCCTTCGGTCGCCCACCCTAGCCGTGGTTTCATTTTATAAATCCTTAATCAAAAATAATTAAAAATATAAAAATGCAATTACCTACAGATACTTATACCTACGGTGTATGGTGTGGCTATACCGCCATTGGCTTTCTAGTTTTGACCATTATTGCTTTTATAGCTGGTTGGGGTTTTCGCTTTCGTTTAGTCGGCGTTACCAGCTTTATGATGGTTCTCACGGCGGGTATTTTCTCCCTTTATTTAGGGTTTTTTACCCATGTAGACATTCCTGGTGCAGCCCGCTATGCGTTAGCTTATGATAATGGCGCGAACAAAGCAGTGGTTGTCGTTTCTCCTGAGATAGAAGTTGATGCCATTGAACCTACTTTGCGTCAAGCAGCAGCCGATCTTAATTCTTATGGAAGAACAGGAACTAACGGTAATGATACTTTTACTATTAGTCTAAGAACTGTTTTACATCCACAAGAGGGAGTGTCTGAACCTCTATTTTTAGGGGAAGTAAGGCGATCGCTGTTAGTGCGGGATGATAGCAATATTGAAACCGAAGTTTTTCAGCAAAATCTCGCTAAATTAAAGCAGTGAGTAGTTTTTAGTAAGGGACGGGGCGGACAGTGTCTTTGCTGTTTATGACTCCTCAGATAAACGCAGATACCCTTGAGATTGCTCTGATTATATCCCCTAATTATTCCTTCGTTCTTTTTCCTCGTTTCTTTAGTTAAATCGTATTCTATGAAAAAACAAGCAGCAGTCAAAAGTAAAGCAAAAGTTACGGGTAGTAATAAAACTTCCACACCGATTCCTTTAATAATCTCTCCAGGTAAAGTATTGCGGGGAGACAATATATTAAGTCAGTCAGGAACAGAAATTGCTCGGTTGGGAAATCGCCCTTTGATTGTCAGTGGCGATCGCACTTTAGCGAGAGTAGAGTCTTATTTACAACCTATTATTAAGCAGCACAAGCTTCAAGCAGAGCAAGCTAGTTATCTTCCTGATTGTGCAGAATCCTCTTTAGAACAGCTACAAGAAGCAGCACAACAACATCAAGCAGATTTTATTATTGGTGTTGGTGGTGGTAAGGCTCTCGATACAGCGAAATTACTCGCTCATCAGTGTCAGATTCCTATTGTAACTATTCCTACTTCGGCTGCTACTTGCGCTGGTTGGACAGCCCTTTCTAATATTTACTCGGAAGCTGGTGCTTTTCAATACGATGTTGCTTTAGATAGATGTCCCGATCTTATTATTGTTGATTATGGTTTAATTGCCACTGCGCCGAAACGTACCCTGGTAGCGGGTATTGGAGATGCGATCGCAAAATGGTATGAAGCTTCAGTCAGTAGTGGTGATTCTACCGCAACCATGACTATTGCAGCAGTGCAACAAGCCAGAGTTTTACGAGATATCCTATTTCAAAAATCCCCTTCTGCTGTCGAAAATATTCAAGGAGAGGATTGGCGAGAAGTAGTAGACGCAACGGTGTTACTAGCAGGGGTTATTGGGGGTATTGGTGGCGCAAATTGTCGCACTGTAGCAGCCCACGCAGTCCATAATGGTTTAACCCATATCCCACAAGCTCATGATGCTTTACACGGGGAAAAAGTAGCCTATGGTATCTTGGTGCAGTTGCGCCTTGAAGAAATGGTGCAAAATAATCAGTTAGCGGTATCTGCAAGACAGCAGCTATTGAAGTTTTATCGCAGTATTGGTTTGCCTCAAACTCTCGAAGACTTGGACTTGGGTGATGTCAGTTTAGCTCAGTTACGTCACGCAGCAACTATTGCTTGTCAGCCTAAATCGGATATTCATCGTTTACCTTTTCCTGTCACACCAGAACAATTAATGGCTGCGATGGTGTCTACTACTGTAGAGAAAAGTTAATCAAACGATCGACTCCTGGGCAAGATAGATATAGGATTACTATTTATTATTCTATATGGCTACGGCATATCAACCAGGAGACATCATCAAAAATAAATATCGCATCACCCATGTCTTAGGCAAAGGTGGTGTTGCGATTACTTATCAAGCTAGCGATATCAATACAGGATTATCTGTAGCGATTAAAGTTATTTCTCTGAAACAGCTTGAAAATTGGAAGCAAGTAGAGCTTTTTCAACGGGAAGCAGAAGTATTAGCCAAGTTAGAGCATCTTGCTATTCCCAAATATATAGACTATTTCGATTTGGAGACAGAAACAGATAAGGCTTTCTATATCGTGCAGCAATTAGCACCAGGAAAGTCTTTATTCGATCTAGTCGAATCTGGTTGGCGCACTACAGAAACAGAAGTTAAAAAGATTGCAGAGCAAGTATTAGCCATACTCTCTTATCTCCATTCTTTAGAGCCTCCAGTAATTCATCGCGACATTAAACCGAATAACCTCATTCGTAGCGATGATGGCACTATTTATTTAGTGGATTTTGGCGCAGTTCAAAACACTTACTACAATACTTTAATGCAGGGTAGCACGGTAGTTGGAACTTATGGCTATATGGCTCCCGAACAGTTTCGAGGAAAAGCAGTACCTGCTACAGATTTATATAGCCTGGGTGCAACCATACTTTATCTGTTAACTCATCGTTCCCCAAGCGAATTACCCCAAGATACCCTTAAGTTAGATTTTCGTAGTTCGGTTAATATTTCTGAGAGTTTTGCCGACTGGTTAGAGAAGATTTTAGAACCAGACTTAGAGGATAGGTTTGTTGATGCTGAGGTTGCTTTAGCTGAGTTATTGGCGAGTAATAAAGTTAAAAAGCAAAAGTTGTTTACTGGTATTAGTGTCGGGCTTTTATGCTTGGCTTTGGCTTGGGGTGCAACTTCTTATAAATGGTTTTTTTTAAGTCGTTTGGGTTTTTTCCCAGATAATTTATGTTCCTCTGAAATACTTGAATCTTTTTTATCACAAGGAGGAGAAATAGAGAGACTTAATTTTCAGATAAAAAACGATGGAAAAATATTGTTATGTACTTTACAAAATAGTCTCAATAATAAAAATATTAGTTTGTCACAGAAAATAATTAATAAAGGAGCTAATCTTAATATGCTCCATAATCAAGGTATAGATTATTTATGGAATGCAATAAATAATAAAGATATTGTATTTGCCAAATTTTTAATAGAAAATAATATCAATCTTAATTATCCATACCCTACAAACGAAAAATCTATTTTATGCAGTAAAAATATTAATATTGATTTATTACAATTAATGATTGATATTTAATAGAAAATAATATCAATCTTAATTATCCATACCCTACAAAACGAAAAATCTATTTTATGCAGTAAAAATATTAATATTGATTTATTACAATTAATGATTGATAATGGGTTAAATATTAAT
>NZ_LR213958.1:0-2968 GCF_900659865.1 Hyella patelloides LEGE 07179 | reverse complement strand
CGAAAAAAATATTAATTGAAAATGGTGCTGATGTTAATGTTAAAGATAATAAAGGCAGAAATGCTTTATTTTATACAAATAACATAGAAATAATACAATTATTAATTGAAAATGGTGCTGATGTTAATTCACGAGACAATTTTGGTAAAACTCCTTTGACTGATATGGTAATAAAAGCATCACGAAATTTGAGATATATAGATAATATAAATTTATTTATAGAAAATGGTGCTGATATCAGCGATCTAAATTATGAAAATATTAAAAAAAGATATAAATTAACTTCTGTTCAAGATAGTTATCTTAAATCTTTTTTTTAAAAAATCGATTCAAATAAATAAATGAATATAGTAAAAAATCGCTAGACTATTCAAAATAGGACAGAATGAAAGTAGTATAACCTATGCAGCAATAGATAAAGAAACTAACCAACAAGTAGCAATTAAAGCTTTATCTTTAACAGGCTTAAATGATTGGAAAAAGATCGAACTTTTTGAACGAGAAGCCAAAATCTTACAACAACTAGAACATCCTGCAATTCCCAGCTATTTAGATTACTTTTAGATTGAAAGTCAATAGTATTTGTAATATTATTGTAATATATAATAAATTAATTAACTCAAAAAATGTCAGCTAACCCCACACAGCTTGCAAAAATTGCCGATTATCAGCAAAAATGGCGATCGCTTTATTTTAATTGTACCTCTATAGACGCTTTAAAAGTAGAGAGTGCCTTAAAGACAATTTACGCAGCAATGGGACTATCTGCGCCGAAAATAGAGTATTGGAATGGCCCTTTAATTGCTAGTGGAAATTTTAATTTAGATTACTGGGGAAACGAGCTAGTCATAATAGAGGAGCGAATCGAACAAAATTTAAAACAAGAATTAGGTAGTAACCTGTGGCGACGGCTACGCCATCAAATCTATGAACCCCTTCACGAGCAATTATGGAATGGGATTGGTATCGAAATCTTTAATTGTCTCCAAAATAATTATTCCCTTTGGCATGATTTAAACTCTCCATTGGAAGAGAATCAGCAGTATTTCAATCCAGTAATGGATTTTGCCACTACAGAATACCTAATGGCTCGCGGTTGTTGGTTTGACTTTGCCTATGAAGTTCTTAATTGCCAAGTGGGACTAGAGTTATGGCAAAGCTATCAAGATTTAATTACTAATTGTGGTTGGCTTTTAACTTATAAAGATATCTGTGTAGTTTGTTCTCGTCCTATTGAATTAACAGTGGATACCCAGATGAGACTACACGGCGAAGGGAAACCCGCCCTATTATTTGCTGATGGCTTGAATCTTTATGCTTATGAAGGAGTAATTTTACCCGAAAGATATACCAAAGTTCATCCTTCCGCTTGGAAATTAGAATGGGTACTCCAAGAAGACAATGCAGAACTTAGAAGAATTTTAGTACAAGGTATTGGTTACGATCGCATTTGTCAAGCATCATTTTCTCAAGAATTAGATAGTTGGCGAGAATATACATTGCTCAAAATCGATATTCAAGATGATAGAGAACCAGCAAATCTTCTTAAAATGACCTGTCCCAGTACGGGTAAAATTCATGCTTTGCGCGTTCCCCCTTCGATTACCTCTGCTAGGGAAGCTATTCGCTGGGTAAATTGGGACATCGACCCCAGTGAGTTTACTATTCAAACGTAATCGGAACTTACCAAAGATATTATTGTAGGTTGGGCAATGCCCAACCTACGTCTAATTGAAAAATAATATGTGTATCATTCTTTTTTGTATTTCATATAATTTTGAATTTTCAATTTCTCATATTTAATTTTAAAAATGCTTTATTTGGCTTTAAGTTGTCTGCAAGGTAGACCAATAAAATCAGCAGCCGAGGAGTTGCTCAAACTAGGGGTGAAAGGGTTGCAACTAACTCCTGGTTTAGTACCGAATGTTGATTTTAAATCCTGGCTTGCGGAACAGAATATTGATTGCTTAACCCATCATGGTTTTAGTTGGCATAAATACAACACTAAAGTGTGGAATGAAACAGCAGATTGTTTAGTAACTTCTAATTCCATACATCCGCCCCTATTAGATAGTCCTCCAGGTAAAGTATGGAAACAAAGAGCCAAACAAGGAGATTACCAAGACTTCTTATTAGAAACCATGTACCCTAAATATCATCTTGGTAACGATTTTGAGTTAGCTTGGGCAATGGATAACCACTTTAGATTAGCTGTGGATGTGTCCCATATTTACATTCAACTACATAGCGGATGTTTATCAGATTCAGTTTGGCAAAGGCTACAACAATACGAACACATCGGCGAACTGCATTTATCAGCTAATAACGGACGTGCAGATATTCATCAACCTCTGACTAAAAACAGCTTTGGCTTAGATTGGGTAAAAGAACGCGCTCAAGACAAAATACCAGTAGTTTTAGAATGCTATATGCACAAACTCTCTCATTCAGAAAGATTACAACAAATTGAATTAATAAGTTTATAAATAATGGAACTTTTATATACAAGATCGCAAGCAGAATTACTAAGACAAAAGATAGTAGAAGAATATGTAATTCCTATAGTAGAAAAAGTTTTTACAAAATATCAGCGAATTAATTCATGTACTTTTGCTGTTGCTCAATATTGGGACGACCAAGCTCATGATGAAGTACATGATATTTTACTATTTTCTGTCTTAAATTCTTTTGATTGGGAAGCATCCTCTCAAGCAGCATGGTATGGAAAAAGAGACGAAGTAAATTTACCAGGCTTCAAAAGAGATATAGGCTATTTAATAGGAGATATTTACCAACAAGTAGAAAAAGAAAGAGGTGTAGTCAATGACTACTATTACCGTGAAATGATACCTGCTTTTGCTGCTTTTTGTAAAGAAGGTTCTCATCAATGTATGTCTACTTCAGAAGCTTATACACCTTATGCAATTTTAACTCGTACAGATAACAGTATTGCAGTAGAAATTGTGGG
>NZ_LR213957.1 GCF_900659865.1 Hyella patelloides LEGE 07179 | reverse complement strand
GGCTAAAAGATTTGGCGTAGAAATTCTCACACCCCAAGAAGCAGTAGGAGTCAAATTAGAAAACTCCTATCGTATTATTACTCTAGCTGATGGTAGCGAAATCACTTGTCATGCTTTGTTGCTGGCTACAGGAGTATCTTGGCGCAGATTAAATATTCCTGGTTGTGAACACCTTACAGGAAGGGGAGTTTACTATGGTGCAGCCAAAACAGAAGCGATCGCTTGTCAAGATGAACACATCTATCTTATAGGTGGTGCCAACTCCGCAGGACAAGCTGCCATGTACTTTTCCCAGTATGCCAGCAAAGTCACCATGTTAGTTAGAGGAAACTCTTTGACTAAGAGTATGTCCCAATACCTGATCGAGCAGATTGACGCGACTCCTAACATTGATGTCGTGACACATACCGAGGTGGTAGAAGTCGCAGGAGATAGTAAATTAGAGACTCTTACTTTACTACACAACGATACAGGAGAAAAAGAAACAGTTAATGCTACATCCCTCTTTATCTTTATCGGTGCACAACCCGAAACTGACTGGCTGGAGGGAGTCGTTACCAGAGATCGACGGGGTTATATTCTCACTGGTACAGATTTAAAACAAAACGGTCAACGTATATCTGGATGGCACTTAGATCGCGATCCCTTTTTGTTAGAAAGCAGTGTTCCTGGTATTTTCGTTGCAGGGGATGTTCGCCATCAATCAGTAAAAAGAGTAGCTTCGGGTGTTGGTGAAGGCTCAATTTCCATTATGTTCGTTCACCGTTATTTATCAGAAGTAAGAGCCTAAATTCAGGAATATTCAGGAATAAAGAGCAGAGGAAAATAGGGGTGTAGGGTTGCTGACAAGGGTATGTTTTTGAAGAGTGAACCTGCGGTGCAAAAGAAGCGGAATTTGTAATCCGTTTACACCCGTTACATCTTCGTGTTTACACCCGTCATATTGGGGTGTTTATCCCCATCGCATTTGGGGGCAAAGCGGTCAGACCCCGCGTTATGCGCGACGCGCGCCAGTAGGCTTCCTCAGCTGAGGAACGCCCTAAAGGACTCGCTTCCCTAAAGGACTCGCTCCGCATCGCGCGACCGAAGGAAGTCCTTTAGGGCGTCGCGCGAGTCATGATTTTCAATGGTTAAATTTAGTAAGGAAGAGCGGGAAATGGAGAAATTAGGAAGTATTTTTCCAGAATTTCAACCATAAATAAACAACTTTTTGCTCAAGTTCCATACTGAATGAAAGTGCATACTCACCGCTTTATTTAGGGAGTTTATGTCGCCCGTGAAAAACCTACCCTTATGAGAACGCCCCATCTCTCCATCTGTGTTCTACGAGGATGAAACAGCCCTACCAACCTTGGCGGATTTTAACTAATTTACTTTTAGCTTTTTAAAGTAACTTTTATCAATCGGATTTGTTATTACCCTCCTTGTTCAATGCACTCCATAACTTGCAAATAAGCTGGACTGTCTTGGTCGAGGGCTCTTTCTTCTCCGTAACTAATCTCACTGTAAATCGCTTTCTTGGCATTATCCGCAATTACTGCATTGGCAATTAACTCTAAAGCATCCAAACGTTCGATATTACTGTCTAAACGTTCGATATTACCCAATGCATCTAAATATTTTCTACCGTGGCTAGGACGAACTGATTCTTGACAATAGTTAGATAACTGTCGGCTTTTTGTCATGACCTCAAAGGCATAATCTTTCTCTACTTCCGTACCATACAAACCTTTATAAAGCAGATTTACCATAGAAGAGTCGTGGTTGGGAATTCGATACTTTTCTTCTATTTGAGGCCAGTATTTTAAGGCTTTTAGTCCTTCCAATGCTCCTTTTGTTAAACCTGCATTTTCACACCAATTTTCAAATTCTGCAATATCTACAGGGCAACGTCCGTGATCCATCATTCCTCTAGCTAAGGCTTGTCCCGCTTGGAAATTCCTGGTAGGTTTGCCCCTTACAGGAAGCATCATACTACCTCTGGCATCTGCTACTACTGCTGTTAACTGGGAAAAAGTATGATCGCGGACTCTTTCTGTAAAACCGCCTTTGTCTAGATTGGCTTCAATTCTGGGTACAGCGTAACCCAATTGAGTTAAAGCAATGGTTTGTTGATTATAAAGTTGATGACGGTCTTTGCGGGACATAGATACTGTTGCTGCTTGATCGAGACATTGATGCAACAGTAACGTTAGTAAAGTGGGTAAAACTCCTGGATTATCCTGATGATGTTCATAACCAAATCCTGCAAAGATGGATGCCATATTTTTGGCAGCTTTAATGTACTGGGCTTCAATATTATGAATACCAGAAGACACTTGAATATTGGGTGATAACTTATTAAGTATGTGTGCGCCCACTAGAGCGGTTAAAGCATTGGGATGGCAAAAATTAGCTGTAAAACTGTCTACAGGGTCTCTTAATGCACCGTGGCGATGAAAACCTGAAAAGAAGGCTAAATTAGGATTTTTCTCACACAATACATAAGAATCATTAGTTTCTGGATCGTGACTAAAAGAACCCGCAAGACAGGCTAATACAACATTGTTTTGCTTAAGCTTGTTTCTAATAGCACAAGCTTCAACAAGGTCTTTTTCGATATACTTACTGTTAGAACTGAGCAATACTAAATCGCATTTTTCGATGAGATATTCTAGATCGTTATGAACTAATTCACCGTCCTCTTTGTGACTAGCCATACGATAGGTTTTATCAACTTGTCTGGGATCCATTCCTCGAAGCTCATTCTCGGAAAATGCGCCGAATAAATCTCTTCCAGGTCGAGTGGCAAGTAATAAAGATTTTTCACTGTTCTGCATCGCTGAGTTGTATGCCAGAGAAGCAGGGTATAAACCAATGCTGTAAAAACCTACTTTGGCACTTCTACACAACTTACGAATGCGCGATCTAATAACTCTTTTGTCTAATGAGTTAGCAAAAAAACTGTTTTGCATTGTTCTTTCTCTATTAGCCTCTATGATTTAGCTTTGATTGAGTACTTATGATTTCTGATTACCTTCTTGGCTTCATCCTGCTTCTCTCACCTTGGTGATTTGATTTGTACTCATAATTTAGTTGCTGTATCATACCTTTAATACGTTTATACATCTAAATATATAGCTTACATATCTTTATATATCAGACATTCGTCATAATTCACAATAATACTTAGGATAGACACTAAGTTATTTTAACTGTATTGAGTAAAAAATTAGGCAATAAAATTTTATCAAAAATTAATTATTGTACTTAATAAATTAAGGTAAAGATAATAGACAGCAAAGAAGAAGGCGATCGCAGCACCTCATTGATTCAGAATCCAAAAAGCGATCATCAACCTTATTTGATACCAGATTTGATGATAAATCTTCTGATACCCAATAAAATATAATCTAAGTTGAAAATATTCTTTCTTTGAACCCACGATAAATAATGACGGATCGACCAGATTCTCTTTCTTCCCCAGATTATAATCCAGCCGAAGAATTAATCAATACAGATAATAACCATAATGAAATTAATCGGGATGCCGAGTTAGTTATTAACAGAAGCAACATCTCATCTACTACTCCTCAATCTGTAACCAACAAATCCATCAATAAATTACCCAGTAAAAAAAAGCCTCGCAGATTGCAGTTAACTCAATCTCAAGTTATTTTGCTGGCGTTAGTCGCTGTGGGGTTGGGGTTATGGTTCGATCTAGCTTGGCTAGGAATAAGTGGTGCAGTTGTCAGCTTACTTTTTTCTTTAGAGATAGTTTTAGGATCGGTTAAAGACTGGATTCTTAAGTTTTTAACCCCTCAAGAAAGAAGGAATATTTTCGGTTTTCTGGGTTTTCTGATTGCGATCGCTGCTTTACTAAAATATATTGGAGTATATAATATCATTAGTGGTTGGTTGAATCAATTTAAATACGATGAGTTTGGCTCTTGGGCTGATTGGGTAGGAGCTTTAGGACAAATTTCCATCGCTATTTTGGCGGTGTATGTTGCTTGGGCGCAATATGTTATTTCTAAAGATTTAACCATTCAGCAAAACCGTATTACCCAACAGCAAACTATTGATGCTTATTTTCAAGGCATTTCCGATTTAACTTTAAACGAAGAAGGATTATTAGAAGATTGGCCTCAAGAAAGAGCGATCGCTGAAGGTCGGACGGCTGCTATTTTATCCAGCGTAGATAAAACGGGTAAAGCAAAAATAATTCGTTTTTTATCACAATCTCGCTTATTAACTCCTTTGCAACGAGATAGTCGCTTAGGTCGCCCTATGCTAGATGGTTCTGGTGGTTACGCTGAAGATCGCCCCTATGGTACTAGAGTAATTGATTTAGGAGTCATGCTTGCAGGTGCAGATTTATCGGATCAAGATTTACGTTGGACAGACATGAGTGAAGCTAACTTGGTACGTACGAACCTCTATAGAAGCGATCTGGTAAAGGCAAATCTAGCTCGTACAATATTATATGAAGGAAACCTGGGTGATGCAGATTTAAAAAGTACAAAGCTTTTTTATGGCTTGCCTAAAACCGCTACCCCTCGCACTCGTAAAGGTATCCCTAATTATGAAACAGGAGAAAATACAGGAGTAGTTATCGAAAGAGCTAATTTTTCAGGTGTTAAAAGACTCAGTGACGAGCAACGTTATTATTTATGTGCGTGGTGTGGCGAAAAAGGAAGAGATAGAATTCCTGGGGGATGTGAGGGAATTCCTAATAAGTTGGGAAGGTAAATAGCTGTGCAGAATAAATTGTGTAGTCAGGAAAAGTAATAGGTCATAGCTGACAAGCTTACAAGCTAACAGAGAAGAAAAATGTGTAAATAATTGAATTGTGCCTGGGTAATTAAATTGTGTTAAAGATCGTGAAAAAAGTAAAATCTTGTGGTGTATTTTGCCTAACAACAACCGAGCCAAAATTCTTTTTATTGATGAAACATCCCCATCGTTATGACTTACCTAAAGGTCATATAGAACCTGGCGAAACTGAACTTGAATGTGCTTTAAGAGAACTATTTGAAGAAACTACTATTAAGCGAGAACAAGTTTGTATAGATAATAATTTTAGATTTGAGTCGGTTTATTATCCTAGATATAAACGTTTTGGTAATAAAAAAGTTGAAAAAACTTTGATAATATTTTTAGGAAGGGTAGAAAAAACCTTAAAAATTATTAGTAGTGAACATTATAGTTATGAATGGATTGAATGGAATCCTCCCCATAATTTACAAAATCAAATAATTGATTCTTTATTGCTATCAGTAGAGCAATTTTTGAAAACCGAAATATAATTAGTTTTTCTTAATATTTAGTATATTTAATTTGCTCTAAAGCTGTTTCTGCTTTTTCTGTTATCTTTTTAGGCAGATAGATATAATCATAATTTTCAGCTATTTTTTGACCATCGGATAGCACCCATTTTATAAAATTCTCGATCGCTTTTAATTTTTCGGTATTATCGTATTCTTGGTATATCAAAATCCAACTACAATAAATAATTGGATAAGAATTACTGTCAAGAGAATCTATAGTATTTAGTTGTAAATTTTCAGGTACTTCTATAGTTTGAAGAGTATTTTTTTGGTAGGAGTAATATAGTTACCTGCTTGATTTTCTAAACTAGCCATAGGCATATTAATATTTTTAGCATAAGAGTAATTTAAAAACCCGATCGAATTTTCCGTTTTTGCCAGTGTATCGATAAATCCTCTTCCTTTTGCTCCTATCCCAAAAGATAATTGGATATTTTTTGTTGTACCTATTTTGTGCTGCCATTCCTTACTGATTGCACTTAAATATTTAGTAAAAATCCAGTTTGTCATGCTACCATCTGCTCGATAAACCAGAGCTATTTTTTTATTGGGCAATTTTATTGAGGAATTTATTTTTTGAATTTGCGGATCGTTCCAATTAGTTATTTTTCCTAAAAATATATTGGCTAAAACTTCTCGCGACAATCGTAAATTATGCTTAATTTCTGGTAAATTGTAGACAACAGATATAGCATCTGCTGTTATTGGTAGAAAGACAACACCATTATTTACTTCTTTTATTTCTGCTTCTGTTATTTGGCGATCGCTAATAGCAAAATCAACTGTTTCTTGCTTAAATTCTTTAATTCCAGCAGTACTCCCAATTACTTCATATTCTATGTTTATATGAGGATAGATTTTTTTATGTTCAAAAAGCCAAGTATGTAATAAAGAAGCAGAGCCACCTTTTCCTATGATTGTAATTGGAGTTAATTTGGTTTTTATAGTTTGGCGATCGCAAGCAAATGAGACTAAAAATACTAGGGAAAATAAAAAAAGCAATTGCAGTATTTTTGTCTTTTTAAAAGCTAGAAACATCCTGCTTACATTATTTAGCACTATCTTATTTTTAACGAAAAATGATAGATAATTATAAGCTGGGCAATGCCCACACTTGAGTTTCAGGTGGTTAGCTCGAAGTGTAGTCTATCTCAGTCAAACCTTGTCTTAGTATAAGTTGCAAGACTTGCTTTCAAAGTATTCTGTTACTTAAAATCATGTCTTAAATTTTTTGAGATACATCTTCTTTAACTTGTTCCATAGCTTTTATGGCTTTATTTAATAAAATGATAGGGTCTTTAACCTCCATAATATACTTTAATGATAATAAGATTGAACAAATAAATAGTGTTCCAAAAGGATTAATTTCAAGCATATCATCAAGTTTAAGCTTCAGAAGTGCTTCAAAATAACCTGATATCAATAAAGAACCGATAAAAATATTATGAAACTGTTCACAGTATAGACGAGATAAATCAAGAAAAAATCCGCTTTTTTCCTTTAAGTTTCTTTCAATATTTTTAAAATCTTGAATCACTAGAGTGAGATTTTCTATAGTTAAATCAATATTTTCTTGTCGGAAATAGCGTTTTATAACATTTTTAAAGTTAAGAACCTGAATTTTACTCTCAGTATAAACATAAAGAATAAACCAAGAATATATAATGAACAGTAATATTAAACATGAAAATAATGAAAAATAAATTTTAGTAGTTTGGATTAAAAAGTATGAAGAAAAAATTATTACATTACTCAAAAGAAATAATGAACTAATAATAAAACTAATAAAAGTGAAAGGTACTTTAATAGTTACCGTTTTTAGTTTTGCTAATAAACTCTCTTTTTTTGACAGTTTAATAATATAAGATGATCTATTTTTCTTTTTTTCCTGTATCATGACTTCTCTTAATACTGATACGGGTTCGGGATGATTAAAATCTATAAAATAATTAATTATTGGCATGACTATTTTATGATGGGTATTAAAAAATAGGCAATATATACTCTCCAATAGTATATAAAATAAAATAATCACCAACAAAAACTAAGACAATAATTTTTACTAAAGACTATTGTGAATTACTTTTTTTTATTAAGATAATGAAACAAACTATTATTCAAGTTGATGCTTTTACAGCTACACCATTCCAAGGAAATTCTGCTGCGGTGTGTGTATTGGATGAGCCAGCAGATGAAACATGGATGCAATTAGTTGCTAGAGAGATGAATCTCTCGGAAACTGCTTTTGTCGTTAAGCAAGAAGATGGCTTTAATTTACGCTGGTTTACTCCTACTACAGAAGTGCCTTTATGTGGTCATGCAACCTTAGCTACTGCTCATACTTTATGGACAGAAGGGCATTTAGCAAAAGATTTAGAAGCTCGTTTTCATACCTTGAGTGGGTTACTCACTGCTAATTTAAAAGGTGATTGGATTGAGTTAAATTTTCCTGTAAATATTTCTGAGGCTACTACTACACCTAAAGATTTAGTAACCGCTTTAGGTGTACATTGCAAAACAGTAGTTAAAAATTCTCTTGGTTATTTAGTAGAGGTAGAATCAGCAGAGATAGTAAGTAATTTGCAGCCTAATTTTTCTCTATTAAAAACTCTGGATGTTTCTGATGTCATAGTAACTAGCGTAGGGGATAGTGATTCAGAATATGATTTTGTGTCTCGCTTTTTTGCTCCTGGTTTGGGTATAGATGAAGACCCCGTAACGGGTGCAGCCCACTGTTGTCTCGCTCCTTTTTGGCGGGATAAGTTGGGTAAGAATGAATTTTTAGCTTATCAAGCTTCTGCTCGTGGTGGAGTAGTTAAAGTTAATTATGATGGTGGCGATCAAGTGTTTTTACAAGGACAAGCTGTAACTATTATGCGAGGGGAAATTGAGAGTTAAAAATTAAGAAGCATTTTCTTTTTGCCATTCTCTTTTTACCCACATCTTACACGAGTACAAAAAAACTAAATGATTTTGGTTTGATCGTCAACACGGAAGTGGAATATGCTCTGGCGACCAGAGCATTTCCTCCCGTCAATTTCTCACCCTTCTTGCTCCGTCCTTCATGGGTCGGAAACCTCCGCACGGGCGGTGCGTGACCGAAGGGAATCCTTTAGGGCTTTTCCCTTTAACCTTTCAACTTATCGCTCCGACACCGTATTTTCTATCTGACTCAGTTGAGGTAGTTTAAAGCCGAGCGCACCAATAGAAAACATAGCGATCGCACATATCACATACAACAATGCCATTCCCGCACCTGCACCACTACCAAATATAGGTGCAAATAAAGAACTCAAAATAGTCTGTGACTGCATCGCAGGTTCTAATACGCGATCGCTGAGCGTTCCTGCTATTAGAGTGGCGATCGCGCTGACTAACTTGATAACTAGATCATTAGCAGCAAAAACTCGTCCCTGAAGTTCTGGGGGAACTGCTTCCATCCATAATGCAGTTTCCGAACTACCTAGCAGGGGAAAGTTGAGGGAAGAACAAAATTGAGCGGGTAGCCAAACAGTTAGATTTTGACCCAAGCCAAATATTGTTTTAGCAACGCCAGCACCCATAAACCCAGCCAGCATCCCATTAACACGCCGTCGTGTTCCGCCCCAAGCACTTAGCACAACTGCACCAGTGACACCACCGATACCTGCAAGAGAAAGAATCGCACTCAAAGCCTGAGAATTATTCCCCGAACGGGCGAGTATCATCGGATTGCTAATCGCGCCACCAAGATCGTGAGCCAACCAAAATAAAGCAGTAACTATTAGTAAAGTGCGCAAACTATCTCTTTGCCAAATATAACGAATCCCAAAAGTAACCTCTCCCCAGAAAACCTTAAATTTACTTACTTCTCCTCTGCCCTTATACTCTCTCTGCTCCCTCCGCTCCCCAGATGGTTGAGGAATCCGTATCCCAACCAAAGTAGCGATCGCCACAGCAAAAGTCGCTAGATCGATAGGTAAAATCCCTCCTAAACCAATAATCGGATAAAGCACACCAGCTATAGCAGGAGCAATGATATTTGAGCCATAGTGAACAACCGAATTCATGCTGTTAGCACGAGTGTAATTCTGGGGAGATACCAGTAAAGTAATAGATGTAGAATAGGCTAATTGTTGAATTTGACCAAAACCACCGTTAATTGATGCAGCTATATACAAATGCCAGATAGCCAGATTTCCCGATAAATGAAGAATTAAGATCCCTAGAGTCGAAGCAGCAGCGATCGCATCTCCTAACATCATTAAGTATTTGCGGTTAGCGCGATCGACTATTATGCCAGCAAAAATCGAGATAAAAATCCGAGGTAGTAGGGAGAAAAATCCTACTAAAGCCAAAGCCGTTGCCGATCTCGTTAGTTCCCAAGCCCAGAGAGTCAGGGCAAACTCGCTCATGTAGCTGCCGATGGTAGAGATTAGTTGACCGAACCAGATGAGGATAAATTTACGCACTGTTTTAGGAGGTAGAGATGCAAGGGAGCGAGGGAGAAAGGGAGCAGAAAAGATAAGTTATTTATTTACTTTGATTCGATGCTATTGAGTAACAAATCTGGTAAAGCTTCTAAAATCAGGCGATCGGTTAATGGTCCGCGAATATTACTACCCCACAGTTGATAATCGACAAAATATACTCGACCTTGCTGAAAAACTGGCATTGAGTTGAGCAGGGAATTTTTAGCCCATTTTTCCTGTAGGATAGCTTCAGGATGAGAAAAACTATCATTATTCCATGACAAAACTAGAATAATATCGGTTTCAATTTTGGGTAATATTTCCCAGGAAATTTCAGCATTGCCTTGAATACCTGGTGATTGAACTATTTCAAAGCCAATTGCCTTCAATAATCTACCTGTGGTACTTTCGGGTTGTGAATAAACATGAGTAGTTAAATTAGAACCAATTAACAATACACGGGGATAAGTTTGCAACACTGGTTGTAGTGGTGCGCGAGCTTGAGCGATTTGTGGATCGAATGCTGCTAAAAGTTCTTCGGCTTGGGCTTCTCGACCTAAAGCTTGGGCAATGCCTTCTATGTCCTGTTGCCAGACTTGCTGTCCATCTGCTCGTTCGTCGCTAAACAATAGAGTAGGGGCAATCTGAGTTAGCAAGGGATATTCATCTTTATTAAGCCACTTTTCTCCTAAGATTAAATCTGGTTGGACTAGGGTTAGTCGTTCGAGAGAAGGGGACTTACGATCGCCCAATCCGATAGGCTGTGTTGTAACCCATTTACCAATATAGGGAATTTGTGATGCTGGATTATCATAGGTTTGAATGTTTAAATCTTTTGTTTCAGCATAAGCTACAGGCTGTACCCCTAGTGCTAATATACTGTCTAAAATATGAGGACTGAGAGCAGCAACTTTTTGTGGTTCACCACATATTTCTGTTTCTCCCATCTCGTGGCTCACTAGACGACAAGATTCTACACTGGTAGCTGTAGAGCGATCGCTTTCAGGGAAATTAGAAGGACGACCGCAAGCCACAATTAAGATTACTGTAAAGATTCCTAAGATCGACCAAGATAGGTAACGATGTAATTTAGGCATAAGCAGAGGGAGCATGGAAGTATAGGAGGGGGCAGAGCAGGCTTAGAGCTTATGGCTTAGAGCTTATATGCGAAGCGGTATCCTTTAGGAGAGCTTTTTTCCTCAAAACTCTACTGAAACCGTTCCCTGAACAGTAAAAGGCGCACCAGGGTTAACAGTAGTACGGCTTTGCGTACCTTCAATAAATTCAGCATCGAAGAGATTTTTAAAGTTAAGGGCAGCTCGATAGTTTTCCTTTTCGTAGTAAATTGCAGCATCAACGCGAGTGTAACCATCCACGAAGAAAGAATTGTCTAAATCTCCCGCCCGTTCCCCAATGTAAAAAATACCTGTACCAAATCCCAATCCTGCCAAACTACCTTTTTGTAGGGTGTAAGCCGTCCAAAGATTAAAATTATGCTCTGGCACATTGTTAAGACGGTTGCCGACAGGAATTACATTATCTTCAGTTACTGTGGCATCAGTATAGGCGTAACCTGCAAAAATATTCCATCCAGGCACAATTTCTCCTGTTAGATCTAGTTCGATGCCTCGGCTATTTTGTTCTCCTGTTTGAATATCAAAATTAGGATTATCAGGATCTTCTGTAGTTACATTAGTTAAAGTCGTGTCGTAGAAAGCTAGGGTTGAAGATAGACGGTCTTTGATAATTTCAGTTTTCACCCCGATTTCAAAACCCGTTCCCCGTTCGGGATCGAAAGGCTCATTATTGACACCCGTTCCGCTGACAGGAGTAAACGAGCGGGTATAGCTTGCATAAAGAGAAACTGGTTCGATGGGTTGATAGACAATGCCAACACGAGGAGAAAAAACATCCGCTTCCGTTTCTGAGATTACGTCTAAGACTAAATCATCTGTTTCACTACTATAAGTATCGAACCGTCCACCAATTACAAATTGAAGATTATCTAATATAGCGATTTGATCTTGTAAATAAATACCAAAAGTATCATCTCGGAATTCTTGAATAGCAATCAATTGAAACGGTACATCAGTTGAGGGTTCAAAAGCTGAGGGGTTAAAAATATCAATCGTTCCTGATGGTCTTGCTTCTGCTTCAAAGCTGAAGAATCTCGTGGTATATTCCAAACCAAATAAGACCGTATGTTTTATCGAACCCTTATCAAATTTGACCGTCAAATCGTTCTGAAAGGTAAAAGTTTCGTAGAATTGATTGCCTCCACCCTCTCCTACAGGAAAATTACGCTCGTCTTCCGAGCCTCCAATAATTCCTGAAGTAGCACCTGCCCTACTGTCTGTAGCAGTAGTATAGCGTAGAAGAGATCGTAAAGACAGGTTAGAATTAAAACGATGGTCGAGATAGAGTTCGGTGCGATTTTCTTCAAGATCAACACGGATATCGGGATCTCCCAGAAAAGAATCAAAGGGAATATTGGCAACCTCGTTGTCGCTCAATACTACTAATCCGTCATCTATTGGTCGGGTATCGTTTAAGTAAGAATATTCCAAGGTTAACTCGGTATCGTCACCGATTTGCCAAGATAACGTGGGCGCAACAAAAAATCTTTCCGTCTCTACGCCATCTCGAAAGCTACCCGCGTTTTCGTAAGCAGCGTTTAAGCGATATGCTAAATTGCCATTTTCCGTTAAAGGTCCAGAAAAATCTAAAGTCGGACGGTAAAAATCAAAATTACCCGCCGTAAAAGCAAGCTCGTAAAATGGTTCGCGTAAGGGCTGTTTGGTTACAAGGTTAATAATTCCTGATGGTTCAGCACGTCCGAATAAGACTGAAGCAGGTCCTTTAAGGATTTCTACGCGATCGATATTGGCTAGTTCAGCTTGAGTTCGAGTCGAGAACAAATCATCCCTAAAACCATTGCGAAACCGCTCTGCTATAAAACCGCGAATAATAAATTGTTCAGAGCGACCTCCAGCAGAGTTGGAGAAGGTGACACCACTGGCATTTCGCACAATTTCTCTAACATTAGTCGCACCTTGGTCTTTAATTACTTGCTGCGGTATGACTTGAACCGAGGCTGGAGTATCGCGAAGTGGGATGTCAGTTTTAAGGGTTCTACTGGCATCAGGAACGAAGTAATCATCTTCATCTTCAGCTTCACCTGTGGCAATAACTTCGATTTCCTCTTCTGGTTCTGATTCTGCTGTCGTCCCATCAGGAGTGATGCTTAAAATCAAGTCGTCTCTACCAGGCACTAATTCTGCGCTTGGTGTTTGGTTTTCTCCCGTAATAATCACGCGAATACTGTTTTCGTTGACTTGATTGACTGTAACCCTACTAATTCCTGATGCGGGGTTGAGTTCTTCAATACCTGTTCTAATCGAGAATGCCAAAGTTGCATCCAGAATATCGATTACTAAATCGTTCCCGACTGGCTGAATCAACGGTACTAACCTTTCACTTCCTGCGACTGTCTCTAAGATTAACTCCAACCCCGACTCAGTTTGATTTACCTCTACTCCCGTCACGCGAGTCAAATTGCTCTGGGCAATATGGGTCGCGGTATCCTTTAGAACCAAATCCGCAGCATTACCTTCGCTCCTCTGTTCCCTCGCTACTCTGCTTCCTCCGCCCCTTATCTGGACTTTCGGAAAGAAACAAGAAAAAATAGCTATAAGCCTGGTATAGTGATACTTGTACTTGATTAAACTTCTGCCAATCCAGAATGAAAGAAACAACCCTATCAGCGATGCCACCATGCTT
>NZ_LR213956.1 GCF_900659865.1 Hyella patelloides LEGE 07179 | reverse complement strand
AAAAATCACGAAGAAATTAAATTTTTCTGCGGAATGTGAGATGGACTAGAGTTAAAACCCACTTTACATGGAACTCCACAAGGAGGCGTGCTTAGTCCGCTTTTAGCGAACATCGCCTTACACGGAATGGAAAATGTAATCAAAGACTTTATTGTTCAATTTAGAATATTAAGTCCCACAGGTAGACCTCTAAATACTAAAGACAAACGACAAAGCGTCAGTCTTATTAGGTATGCGGATGATTTCATTATCCTTCATGATGATATAGACATACTCAAAAGGTGTATAGAGGTCATAACTCGATGGTTAAATGATATGGGGTTAGAAATTAAAGCTAGTAAAACTAGGTTAACTCATACGTTGTTACACTACAAAAAGGAAAGCCCAGGATTTGATTTTCTTGGTTTCCACATCAGGCAATTTAAGTCTGGAAAATACAGAAGTGTAAAAAACGGACAAGGAGACATACTAGGCTTTAAGACTGTTATCTCGCCCAGCAGAAAGAGTGCATTGAAACACTATCAGAAGATTGCTGAAATAATTGAAAAACACAAATCAAGAAGACAAGCTGCTCTTATTGATAATCTTAACCCAGTGGATAGCCGAACAAACAGACATTGTATATTCTAAAATTGCTAGCATTGCGAATCAGGAAAACGTCAACTTATCAAACATAGTCAAGGTTACGATTTATGTTACGAATTTTGATAATATTGAATCTTTGAGAGCTACTTTATTCAAGCACTACGGTTCTGCCTTACCAGCAAGTTCTTTGGTGCAGGTAGATCGTCTCTTCTCACCAGATTTAAAAATAGAGGTTGAGGCAATTATTGCCGTAGAGTAATATCAATTTCAACAACGGTGAAATTAGTGATTTATCGCTTACGCCACCAGATAGTAACTGCGACCATAAAACTGAGTAAAGGCAAAATTGCGATCGCCAAAGAGCTAATAATTTCTGCTTGTAAAGGTGTTAGATTAATGCGACGGTTGGTGAGTTCTTTGGGACGAATTGATAAGATATCTTGGTCTGCGCCTGTTAACCAGTCAACAGTATTTAAAAAGAGATCGCCGTTGAGTTGTTGCGTAAACCAACCATCGGTAGCAAAGATACCATTACCAAATATCACCATACGAGAAGCGCTTTCCTGAGTTAAAGCGATCGCAATATTTAAAGGACCTGCGAGATCTTCTTGAGGATTGAAGGTAATTTCTTCGCCAGCGAGGTTACTTTCTGCCCAGGTGTTTTCGTTAGTTATAACTAAGGGTGTGGTGGTAATATTATCTTTTTCTGTTGTTTGAATGATACGAGATTCAGGAAACAAAGAAATACCATTACCAAAGTTACGCGTTATGGGGTGATCGCCATACTGCTCTACTATTAATATCGTAGGGGGTCTGTTACCGTTTGCGTTGCTATCTATGACTAAACGATTATCTAATTGAATACCCAAGTTTTGCCAGATAGAATTTAAACCAATGTCTGTATTGGGCATTAACATTAGTAAGAGGTTTCCACCGTTTTGGAGATATTGCTGAAGGCTGGTTATTTCACTATCTAATAGTCTTCTGAGGGGTTTTGCGATCGCGATTACGTCGCTATTTTCAGGTATTGTGGGATTGATAGCCAAATTTAAAGGTGCAACTACATAACCCCTTTCGGTTAATTCGCTGATTGCTTGAGAATATCCTTCTTCTGTTGTGTCTAAAGCCGGTTCACCATGTCCCTGTAAAAAGTACATATAGGGTGTACGATCTTGCTGAATTTTAGCGATCGCATTTGTTAGTTGTGGTTCTGATATATTAGTACCTAAAGGCGTAACAGGGCTATCGATTTGTTGTCTTTTGGTACCGTATTCGAGATACACTTCCCCCAAAGACTCTACTTCAAATTGTTCTGCTATATTAATTTCAAGCTCTGGATCGACAAGTTGATAGCTAAAATTTTCACCGTAGCGTTGATAGTTTTGCAGTAAGGTTTGGGTTTCAGGATCGATATTACGGTCGAATATCCAGACTTTGAGAGGTTGAGTCAGATTTTCTGCGATCGCTTGAGATTGAGGCGCAAGGGTAAAAATTTGATTTTCTGTCAGATCGATACGTAAAGGATTGCGAATTACGAGAAAGTTTATTAAGACGATTATTGTTAGTACTGCGATCGTACTAATAAAGCTATTAATCCCAATTTCTGTAGTTCGTTTTTGCCAAAATTGAGAACGATTTTGCAGCGTAATTCCGATCCAAGTCAGAAAAAAAACAACTCCTACAGCCAATAAAATAATCGGGATCAAATACCATTGACCAGTTACTGTACCTGCAACAATTCCTGCTACAGATAAAGTGATACTTAGTAGTAGTAATAATCTGGTCATTAAGTCTCTTAAATATTGGTGAATAGCTTTAAATACTTTGGTTTGACAGGATTAAAATCGACCTCTTCTCAACTTTGAGGAGATGAATAAGGAAGATGTTTTTATATTGGAAAGACTTCATTTGATTGAAGCAATAAGTGGTAGTTACTTAATTCCTTATCATTCATCTTTCATCACTCGAACAGTGTCTTGATGCGCGACGGCGAAGCCGATTCCTTTAGGGGAGCGAGTCCTTTAGAAAAGCTATATGGGTTGCGGTATCCTTGACCGAAGGGAATCCTTTAGGATAGGAGTCCTTTAGGGCGTTCTTATGTCGCGATTGAAAATCGCCTGGATCGCATCGCTTCATTAAAAATCAAGGGTCTCAACAAGGTGATTGGATAAGAGTCGCGAAACCGAGCGCATCCCTCACCTTCAAACTGAATGCAATTGAACTATCTAATAAAAAAATATAACAATTTACTTACGAGTAAAACGCAATATTTCTACAGATTGAGCCGTCAAAAAAACTCCCAACCAAATATAACTCAACAACAACACTAAGTCACTTAATTCAAAAACTCCTTGAATCAAATTATTGTAACTTTCTAATAATGATAAATGTTGTAAATTTTCACCAATAACACCACCTATATCTTGAGCAATAATATCGACAATCCATAAAAATAGTAATAAAGCAAAGGTTAAAATTGCCGAAATAATATTATTACTAGTCAAGGAAGAAATAAACATTCCCCAAGCCAAAATTGCCGTGGCAAAGAGAATTAATCCCCCATGAGCCAGTAAAGGAACAGTAGCAGGAATTGGAGGCTCTGCTGCACTAAAAATAATTGCTTCATAGAGTAAAAAAGGAGCAATTATAAAGATAAAAAAAGTGACTATTCCTAACAGCTTACCCAACGCAACCACCCAATTATAAATTGGAGATGTAGCTAAAAGTTCTAATGTACCTCGTTTTCTTTCTTCTGTATAAAGTCCCATCGAAAGTATGGGTAAAATAAATAAACATAAAGAACCCAAAACAGAAAAAAAAGAATTTAAAAAAATATAAGCTACATCTATCGGCTGAGAAACTAAACCACTTTGATCGCTAAAAGCAACCTGTTGTATTAATCCTTGTTCTCCTAGTAACATTCCTACCATGTAAGAACCTGCTATTAACCAGAAAATACTCGCCACAATATAAGCCAACGGCGAAGCAAAATAACTCTGTAATTCTTTCTGAAAAATAGCCAATAAGTTAGAAACCATACAAAAGAAGTATTAAGAACTTACAAATTGACAACGGACAATGTGATAATTGACAACTAACGAGCGGCCATTAGCAATTAGCCATGAACAACTAACCACTAACTACCAACCACTAACCACTACCCACTAACTACTAACAAAATTAATCATCCATTTGCCAAGGTTCGGTGATATTACCTTCATCTAAAATTCTTTTCGGGCGCACCACCACTACTAACTGACCAATAATACTATTTTTGGGTTCTGTTTCCGACCATTGCAACTCAATACCATCTGCTGTTTCCAGTAAGAAATAACTGTTAACATCCCAAGTTTGAGCAGCCCGATCTATAATTACTAAGACTTGTTCTACTTGACCAGTAAGCGTTTTCGGTAAGCGATCGCTATTACAAATATAACCTACAGGATCCACTGCTTTTAGCACGGCTTGCCATCCTGGTATGGGTACAAAAATACCTTGCGTTTGAATATTAACGCTACGGAATGGCTCTTGAATTTCTACTCCTGCAACCGCTTCAATATCTTGACGAGTTAGAGGATAAGTACCCACCAAAGGAACAATCCTGATTAATTCTTCTTCAGAATCTAAGCGATAAATAGGTAATAAGGGTGCTGTATGACTAGCAACCACAGTAAAGTCACTTAATAATCTTTCAATAGTTTCTCTTGCAGGCTGAGAATAGGCAAATTTTAAGCCTTTAGCAATCAAGCGCGATCGCTCTTGTAAATCTTTTCTCTGACGGGCGTGTTTCCAGCAATTATAGGCTACCATGTCTCCTGGGTTTTGGGTAAAACCTTCTGGTAACTGAGACATCCGCGACACATCTTTAATGATTCTGGCTATCTCGTGTGCGCCATCCACATCTACTTTTTTATCGTAAGCAAGTTGAGCAGCATTAGCTCTTTGTTTTTGATTGAGGATACGTAATTCGTAAAGTATGTCAGTTTTGGGGCCTTTATAATAAGTTAAAACTTCTGGTGCTAACTCTGCTTGCACGATACCGTCATATACCTGAGAAGCCACAATAATGATGTTTTGTTGACTAGCTTGAAAGCCAGAAGCTTCAAAAATATCGGCGGGGTTACATCCGGCTTTTTGTAACTCTTGACAGGTTTTTCCCCAGTCTACCCAAGTCCCTTCTTTGTGTAATAGCGATCGCAGTTTTTCCTGAATTTCCGCTTCTGATAGTTGTACCGAATTAGATGGTGATGGGCTATTCATCTCTACTTTTTCCCTATTGGCAAAAGAATTATATCTTTATTTCTGTGGTTCGTTAAATTAAATATTGACGAAGTCAGAGAAAGCTCCGTCGTTTTATTGATCCAAGAGATGGGGACGGCGGAGTCTCTCTGACCAAAAACACTTTATTTACAAACGACATAACTTAAGTTTATGAAGCAATATACCAAATCTATCGAAAGGAGCTGATAGGAAATGCATAATATGGTGCGTCTTTGGTGACTCCGCGACATTTGAGAAGACTTCAAATGCTTGTAACGGACGTTGGATGATGAAACCTCACGACTGTTCGTTGACACCCCTATGCGATGGGTGCAAGTCTCGCATAGTTTGATGCACTGCTTCTGACTTCTAATGTTTATGAGTTAAAGAGTGGGGTACTTCCAGATTATTATTTTCCATTAAAACCCGATCGCTCATAATCTTTTGGGGTAAGCCATCAGCGATCACTCTTCCTTGATTGAGTAAAATTACGCGATCGCAGACTTCCAGAATTAATTCTAAATCGTGAGAAGATATCATAATAGTCTCACTGGAGGCTTGTAAAAATCGAATTAGTCTTCTTCTGGCTTTAAGATCTAGATTCGCACTGGGTTCATCGTAAAGAATCACTTGGGGTTGCATTGCTAAAACAGTTGAGATCGCCACCATACATTTTTCACCCCCTGAAAGGTGGTGGGGTATGCGATCTATTAAGTGAGATACTCCTGTAAGTGATAAAGCGGTTTCGACACGTTCTGTTACCTCATGGGGAGCTAATCCCATATTTTCTGCTCCAAAAGCTACATCATCGCGCACTGTAGGGCAAAATAACTGATCGTCAGGATTTTGAAATACCAAGCCAATATCGGGGTTAAATCTTCCTGGGACGATCGGACGATTTAAAATTTGTACGTCACCATAATTAGGGGTTAAGATACCGCAAATCGCCATAAATAGAGTGGTTTTTCCTGCGCCATTTGCACCAATTAAACCTACTTTTTCTCCTGTTATAATTTTAAGATTAACATCAGTTAAAGCAGCCCTTTCTTTACTATAATTAAAGCCTAAATTATTGAGAGTAATGCTGACGGTATTTGTTAATGATACTTGATTATTTCTCGTTAATTCTTTCATTAATCATCCCCTAAAATGGTTAACAATTTTGTACTAATACTATATTTTACTTGTTTAACTTTTCAAGAAAAATATTTCTGTGACTAAGATACTGGTGGCGAGAAATAAACTAACAATTGTTCCCCAAAGATTGTAGCGGTTAAATTGCGACAAGGAAGCAGATTTTTGTAAATTGATCTGATGATAGTTACTACCGTAGCCCCGTAAAATCATAGCATGATAAATACGATTAGAACGCTCGTAACTTCTCACAAATAAACTGCCAACTAAGCTAGCTAATACTTGGAGATAACGACGATTTAGTTGATGATGATTAAAGCCTCTGAGTTGAAGTGCTTTTTGCATTGTATTTAGGGTTTCTCCTAATTCTTCAAGATAGCGATAAGACAATAAAGTCATATCAACAATAACTTTTGGTAAGCCCAAAATACGTAATGCTTTGATACTATCCAGAAAAGGCGCAGTCCCAAATAAGACTAAGCTCAGGGTGAGAATACAAAAAAAACGCACTACTATTAATAGTGCAGTCTGACAACCTTCTTGCTTTAAACTTAGCCATCCCCATTGCAGTAAAGTAGTATTTCCGACAGTAAAGGGCAGCAAAAATACTACTGCCAATATAAACCAACCAGGATAGCGTAAACGAGAAATTAAATAGCCAAAAGGTAGGCGAGACAAAATAAAAAAAATTGCAGAAATTGCCATAAGTATCGGCAATAAAGCCAGACTTTCTACAAAAGAAAAAGCAAAAATTAATCCTAATAAACCGATTAATTTATATGTTTGCTGCCAACTATGAATTGGCGATGTTAAATAGGCATAACGATCGATAGTTAACTTCATTACTTCACAAGAAAAGAGACAAAATAAATATTTTTTTCATTATTAAACATTAAGTTCAACAATTTTTTTAGTTCACTTCAGTCATAATTCGGACAGTTTTTTGATGAATGCTAAAAGCATCGATATTTCGTTTCTGCTTAAAGCCTGTAACCACTATTACTTCATTGATTATTACAGCAAATCATAATTTTGTCCGCACTATTACCCAGAAGACAAAGAAAAAATTAAATTAATTAGTCTTTGTCAGAATAAAAAATATACTTTTTCCTTTTTCTCTTTTCCCTTTTCCCTTTCTCCTCCGTCCAAACCAACCATTTTTCTGTCTATCAAACTAACACATTATTAAACTTGCAATAATTCTGGTTTTACTTTTTCTAAGAAAGAAACAATCATTACTGTAAAAGTACCTTCAACCAATGCTTGAATCAAATAACTACCTAAAGAAAGATAAATAGCTGTTCTTTCGGTGGCTGCATTTAATTCAGGGGAAATCGTTCCAATGGCAATAGCAGCGAATAAAGTTGCGGACAATAAAACAGCCGATGCACCACTAATAAAAGCTAAAGCCTTAGTCCAAAATTGTTGTTTTCGAGGAAGATGCGATCGCAGACGAAATACATAGTAAGCAACAATAGCTGGTAATCCCATAATGACAGCGTTAATTCCCAGTGTAGACATTCCTCCGTGCTGAAACATAACTGCTTGAAAAAATAGCCCTATAGGAATAGCTAAAAAGGCATAATACCCCAATAAAGTCCCCATCATGCCATTAAGTACTAAATGAAAGCTGGTTAAGGGAGGAGGCGCAGGAATGTGGATTAAAGAAGCGATAAAAAAGACTGCTGTAAATAAAGCAGATTTGGGAATACTAGATTGAGGATCGCGATCTCGTTGAATTTCTCTCAAAGAATACCAAGTAACCCCTCCAGAAATGGCATAGCCAGCAAGACAAATACTCGGAGGAACAAAACCGTCAGGAATATGCATGAAAAATCAAAGTAAAAATTATCCAAAAATTATCTTGCTTCATTTACGGTAAAAAAATAAAGCAGTACCAATAAAACCCCAAACCCCAGAAATCGCCATCAGTAATTTTTGTCCTGGGGAATAGCTAACAATATCAGTTGCACTCATACTAGAATTCATGGTTGCTGTAGTAGAGGATTCAGCGATCGCATCTTGTTCTAAAGGAATACTAACCAAGTCTCCATGTCCTGCTTGACGTACTTTAACATCCCAGTTTCCAGACAACTCAGCATCGGGGACAAAAGTAAATTTTCCTGATTCATCAGTCATTCCTTTCAACCACGGAGTACTAGGATCGTCTGGTGCATAAACAACCGCTTGCGCCTTTGCCATTGGAGTTCCATCATCGTAGGTAGCTCGAATCACAATAGCGGAAGTTTGCTGATAATCAATCCTCGCTCCATGAGCATAAACTGGTTGAGCAAATCCGCTACTAAACAATAAAAATAATAAAATACGCGGATCTTTCATACTTACCCTAATGAGACTACTATTGAATGATTGTATGACCTGATTTACAAAGGGAAAAATTTCCCCTACATTTCTCAAAAGTTTTCAACAAACTTAATTTATTGTTTATATTCTGCTTTACAATGTCTTTCTCCAAAATGACCTCAACCAATAATTGCTTGGGTTAAAAGTTCTCGATCTTCAGGAGAAAATTGCAATTGTACTGTTTTAAACTCATCTAAAATATTTACAGCTTCTTGAGACTGAATATCTCCATCTTGGTCAGGATCGAAAGCTGGTTTAGTTTGATAGGCTGTTACGTTTTCTACATTGACAGCCACTCGCTCAAAATTAACATTTCTGTTATCTTTTGTAACAAAACCTTGACTTACAAAGTCCTCTCCATGACTAACTAAAGTTAAAGCTCCTTGACTCTCAGAATATTTTGTGGGTGTAGTTGCATTTTCAGTGTTACCACTACCGCTATAAGCTGTTATTGCCAAAAATCAAAGAGTCACCGTCTTCCAAATTGCTCCAAAATATTTCGCCATAATATTACTTAACTCCAAAATTACAAATTTAAAAGGCAGCAAAAAATCAACAATTGAGGAATTGAAGATAGTGAAGCTTGCCCTTATACAAAAACTTACTTTTACCTTAATTGTTATGCTTCGTTGAGAATTGAAAGTTTAAGTATTTTTTCGTAATCATCGATAGAACAAAAAATGAGATGTCAAAATTTGTAATATTGCTTACAATGCAAAGAGAAGAACTTTGTAGTCAGCAATTCAACAAAACTTTAACTATTTGGGGGTTAAATAAGATCATTTCTGCAAAATCTTCACCACATTTAGAGAGATCGAGGCTAAAATCAGAAAGTATTAAAAATATCTAGTCAATAATACTTACTGCCAAATTGCACTCATCGCAATTAAGCTAGATAAAGAGTCAATTGCAAAGCAATTACATATACTCTAGTGAGGCAGTTAAAAAAAGCACAACTGGATTTTTAAATTCAGTTATTAAAAGAGCATCCCTCTATGTAGGAGATTCTGAGGCACATTGGCTTATGCAGTGCATCTTAAATATATCTATCTCGGATGTTTGCCATGAGTAAGAGACAATCTGTGAGTTGACTCAATACCGAGTTGGACTTCATGTCACTGTCAGACAACAAAGGTGCTTATAAGATGGAAACAATAATTTCCCTGAATCGCCTTGATGAAGACCTACAAAGGGAGAGTTCATCTACAGTTAAGAAGAAATGTCTCTAAAAATATATGCGAGTTTAACAAGACCGCTCATTGTTAATTTTATTTACTGAAGGAGCAAGAGGAAAAGAGCATGACCCAAGCTAATCAAGCAATGGCAACAATCGCTAATCCAGCAAATGATTGGGAAAATTTAATTGACGAAGGTAGCAGTAAAGCTAAAGATGAGATAGAAATAACTGTAGATGTTTCTAAAACTAAAAGTAAATCCGCTACTCGCCGTACTGCTGAAAGAGGTAGAAAAAAACCTTATACAGAAGATTCTATTCGTATTTATTTACAAGAAATTGGTCGTATTCGACTGTTAAGAGCAGAAGAAGAAATTGAATTAGCTCGGAAAATTGCTGATTTATTAGAGTTAGAAAGAATTCGCGAGAGATTAGAAGATTCTTTAGAAAGAGAAATTAGTGATGCAGAATGGGCAACTGAGGTTGCAATGGAACTTCGTCCTTTCCGCCGTCGCCTATTCTTGGGTAGAAGAGCCAAAGATAAAATGGTGCAATCAAACCTGCGTTTGGTAGTATCTATCGCTAAAAAATATATGAATCGTGGTTTATCCTTCCAAGACTTAATTCAGGAAGGCTCTTTGGGCTTAATTCGCGCAGCCGAGAAATTTGACCATGAAAAAGGTTATAAATTTTCTACTTATGCTACTTGGTGGATTCGACAAGCAATCACAAGAGCAATAGCAGATCAGTCTCGTACTATTCGCCTTCCTGTTCATCTTTACGAAACTATTTCTCGTATTAAAAAAACTACTAAAATTCTCTCCCAAGAAATGGGACGTAAACCCACTGAGGAAGAAATTGCAGAGCGCATGGAAATGACTATCGAAAAGTTACGTTTCATTGCCAAATCTGCTCAATTACCTATATCTCTAGAAACTCCTATTGGTAAAGAAGAAGATTCTCGTCTAGGGGACTTTATTGAAGCTGATGGTGAAACCCCTGAAGATCAAGTATCGAAAAATTTACTTAGAGAAGATCTAGAAAACGTGCTTGATACTCTTAGTCCCCGTGAAAGAGATGTGCTTCGCCTGCGTTATGGCTTAGATGATGGTCGCATGAAAACTTTAGAAGAAATCGGTCAAATCTTCAACGTAACTCGCGAACGTATTCGTCAAATCGAAGCTAAAGCATTACGCAAATTGCGCCATCCCAACCGCAATAGCATTCTTAAAGAGTATATACGCTAATTTAAGGAACGATGAAGGAGGAAGAAGTAATGTTCTAATTTCTAATTCCTCCTTTTTTTCCGACCCTCAAGATAATAACCGAATATAAGCGATCGCTAAACGCGAAAAATGAGATAAATAGTATTTTCACTAACTTCAGGAATAACCTTGTATTTATTCCTCATACCTCATATCCTCTCAATTCCTGACACAATGTCCTAAAATGCTCCCCACGATCTTCAAAGCTGAGATATTGATCGAAACTAGCACAAGCAGGAGATAATAAAACTACCTTCGCATTTTTTTCTCTGGCTAAATATACGCTACGATTTACAGCATTTTCTAGGGTTTCTACAATTTCATAATTTTCATAATCAGATTCTTGTAATCTTTGAGCAAATAGGGGTGCATCATCTCCAATTAGTAATACTGCTACGGCTTTGGCTTTAATTTGTGCAATCCAAGCAGTATCATCTCCTTGTTTTGCTTGTCCTCCTGCAATTAAAATCGTAGGTGCTTCAACTGAGCTTAAACCAACTTCTGCTGCATCATAATTAGTGGCTTTACTGTCATTAATGTACTTAACTCGATTTTTAGTACATATATATTCTAAGCGGTGAGGAACACCAGAGAAAGTAGTAATAGCATCAGCGATCGCTTTTTTGTCAACCCCAGCTAATCTAGCTGCTGCAACTGCCATTAAGAGGTTTTGCTGATTGTGTATCCCAGGCATTTTAAATAGAGAAATTGGTAAAATTAATTCCCCAAAAGCAACTACCCAAGAATCTTGGATGTATACTTCACGCTCTCGTTTTTCTTGTAATCCGTTAACGTGTGTCCAATAAGCATTTTGCCATTGAGTTCGATCTAGTGGTTTTAAATTGGCATCGTCCCCATTTAAAATTTGCTGAGGACAGCGACGCAATAAAGATGCTTTGATTTCCCTGTAATTTTCTAGGGTTTTGTGACGACTCAGATGATCTGGAGAAAAAGTAGTCCAAATCCCAATTTGGGGTTTTAATTCTCTGGAAGATTCGATTTGATAACTACTCATTTCGGCAATTACCCAATCTGGAGTTTGTCGAGCAAGTGCCAATTCACAAGCAGCATAGCCAATATTGCCACAAGCAGGAGCATTTAACCCCGCAGCTTTGAAAATTGCTGCAATTAAAGCTGTAGTGGTGGTTTTGCCATTAGTCCCAGTTACTCCCAACCAAGGTACAGATTTTAGATAACGCCAAGCTAATTCGAGTTCGCCGATGGTATCAATACTTTTGTTCCTAGCTTCTACCAATAGAGGAATATCCCAAGGAACACCAGGACTGACAACAATAAGTTGTGGTCTGATTTCTGAGTCTAAATTAGGGGTGTATCCCAGTTTGACCTGAATCCCTTCTGCCTCTAATTTCAGCTTTGCCGATTGTAATTCTCGACTATTAGAACGAGATTGTATTTGCTCTTCTGAGGCACTATCTCCTAATGTTACCTGCCAACCATTTTGCTTTAACAATCTCGCAGCAGCAATTCCCGATCTTCCTAATCCAATAATTTCTGCTTGACCCATATTTTCCGTCTTATCTCTCTAGCCATAGTTTAAGACAGAATAGGAAAGATGTTAGTGATTTTGTTGGTGGTTAGTAGGGGGAAACGCCTGTTCGCCTCTACAGTGATTCGTTGCTCGTTGCTCACAAATTTACGGTTTGTTTACTGATAACTGATAACTGATTACTGATTACTGATAACGCGATTTCGACCTGCTTTTTTGGCTTGATATAAATTGCTATCTGCTTTAGCGATTAAATCTTCGGCAGAACTATCATGTTTGGGAATACAACCTGCAACACCCAAAGAAAGGGTAATATACATATCTGTGGAAGAATTGATGTGAGGAATATGCAGGGCTTGAATTTGCCGACAAATATTTTTTGCTACTTTTGCTGCTCCTTCTGGGGTGGTGTTAGGTAAAACGATCGCTAATTCTTCTCCTCCATAACGAGCCGTTAAATCGGCTGGACGTTTGACTGTTTTTTTCACCGCTTGAGCTACTTTACGAAGACATAGATCGCCTGCTTGATGACCATAAGTATCGTTATAAAGTTTAAAATGGTCAATATCGCACAAAATAAGCGATAAAGGAAATTTTTCTCGGGCTAAACGCTTCCATTCACTCTCTAGATATTCATCAAACTTACGTCGATTAGCAATTCCTGTCAGGCTGTCAATTATGGTTAACTCTGTGAGTTGTTTGTTATTTCCTTCTATGGTTTGATAAAGTTCTGCTTGCTTAATAGCGATCGCTAATTGTCGGGTAATTTGCTTTAATAGCTCAATTTCTTCAATTATCCAAATACGAGATTGAGAGCATTGCTCAACACAAAAGATACCCCACAATTTTCTCTCGACCATAATGGGGGCAATAATAGCAGAACATTTTAACTCTGATGATTTTGCTGAAAGTAGGGGATTGCAGAGAGAATTATTGTCTTTGCAGACATTTTCTAGGATAATAATTTCTCCTGCCTGTAAACGAGTTAAATTAGTGTCTAGTTGCCAAAGTTTTTGGTCTAAAACTGGAGATAAAGCACAGTTATCGCCAATTTTGGATAGGGTGGATTTGGATAAAATTTTAAAATTAGCAGAAGATTCTACTTTGCTAATAATGATTTTTTCTGCTTCGAGAAAACTTTTTATCTCTTCTGTTGGCGAAAATAGAAGGTTCGTGTCACCAGACGCAACCTAACCTTGAAACCATTGCAATGTCTAGCTTACAGCCTTTGATAAGACTCAACCTATTTCACCCCAAAACCCTCTTGATTCATAATTTTTTT
>NZ_LR213955.1 GCF_900659865.1 Hyella patelloides LEGE 07179 | reverse complement strand
CTAATTCTTCTTTATTACTAGGATTACATAACTTAATTGATAGCATTAATCAATTTCCCACACTGCTTCTTTCTGGATAAATCACCTTATTTCGTAATCTTTTAATTCGGAAAGTGACAGAAGAGGGGTATAGCCGTACAAAGTTGAGTTAGGACAGAGTTTATTTGATTGCTCGTAAGTAATAAGTAATAAGTAATGAGTAATGAGTGTCCTAACGTAAGCTCGTATTGCTATAAATTAAATTTACGGGCATGGAGGCTTCTTATTAAGTAATGGGTAAACAAAATGTGTCAATAATTTTATCTGAGTAATTAACCCCGATAATTGTTTATTATTCGTGGTTTATCGATTGAGTAAGCTCGGTAATTCCTGTGATTAATCTGCTAATTCCCAAAGTAGCATTTTCTGGAGTTAAAGCACCATAAGCTACTCTGAGATAACAGCCATCATCTGTACCGAAAGTACTACCAGGAATAACGGCTACTTGATATTGTTCAATTAATTTTGTTACCAATTCCAAGTCTGACATAGTAGTCTGTACTTTAATAAAAAAGTAAAAAGCACCATTAGCCGTTGCCACATAACAGTTATTTGGTAAGTTTGTTAGCTGTTGATAAACTATATTTCTAACTTCTGTAATTTTGGCTAAATGATGTTGCAAATAACTTTTTTCTACCTGTAACGCCCCTAAAGCAGCATACTGGGAAATTACTGGAGGGCAAATCAAGTTAGTATCTTGTACTTTTTTAACTGATAGTAGTAAGTCATGAGGTATTACCATGTAGCCAATGCGCCAACTAGCAAAGCCATAAGTTTTAGAAAGGCTAAATAGAGAGATAGTCTGTGCTGTGCTATTGGGAAAAGAAGCAGGGGAGGCGTGTTTTATTTGATTGTAAGTGAAATATTCATAAGCTTCATCACTTATGTGATAAATTCCAGCTTCTTGACAAGTTAGGTTGATTTTTTGCAGAGTTTCGGCAGAGTAAACCGCACCTGTGGGGTTATTTGGAGAGATTGTAACAATTGCTTTGGTTTGAGAGGTAATTGCTCGTAAGATCGAGTCTATTCTTGGTTGATAATTATCGTCAGTAGCAACTAATATAGGATGACAATTTGCCATCCGAATCGCCATTTCATGATTGAAATAATAAGGAGTATTTAAAATTATTTCATCTTCAGCATTGGTAATAGCTAAAATAGCATTGAGAAATCCCATATTACTACCAGCCGTAACCACAACACAGTTATTTTCATCGATCGCAATTTGGTTATCATGCAGTAACTTTCTTTGAATGGTATCTCTTAATTCGGGAATACCAATAACGGATTGATACTTATGAGATTGAGAATTAGCTAAAAAGTCTTGAATTGCTGAGATTGCACTATGAGGAGGAGCATAAGATACAACACCCTGCCCTAAAGATATAGTACCAGGATTCTTTTGAATTAGTTCTCCAATGAGAGGAATCACTGGCGATTGTATCGTCTGCATCCGAGAGCGAGAAGTTTTAGCGATCGCTGACATCGAAGATTTGAAGAGATAAGTAAGATCGAGATACCATTGTTGCACAATGTTGTTCTTATAATTGTTTAAAATTGTGAGCAGACTACACTTTTTGTTTAATTCGATCTACTTTTGATAATGTTTATTTGTAAAATTGCTAGAAGTTATACAAGATTAGAAAATATCTATTAGTAGTGTTTAATTTAATTTTTTAATCACCAAAATCAAACTCGATGAATCAAAATCTCATTGGCAAAACAATTCGTAATAGATATCATATTATTGAACAAATAGGCAGAGGTGGTAGTGGGGTTACTTTTATTGCAGAAGATCGACAATGTTTTAACGATCTTTGTGTAGTAAAAAAGTTGCAACCCCAGTCAAATAATCCCCAAGCTTTAGATGTTGCTAGACGTTTATTTGATACAGAAGCAGACATCTTAGGGCAGCTAGGAAATCACGACCATATCCCTCGATTACTAGCTTATTTTGAGGAAAATCAAGAATTTTTTATTGTTCAAGAGTTAATAAAAGGACGAGATTTTAGTGATGAAATAGCGGAAAAACCGTATTTTTCTCAAGAAGCTATTGTTGATTTTTTAGAAGATGTTTTAGAAACTTTAGTTTTTGTCCAAGAGTATGGAGTAATTCACCGTGATATTAAACCTTCTAATTTAATTAGAAGAAGCTCTGATAGTAAAATAGTTTTGATAGATTTCGGTTCTGTCAAACAAGTTTCTCTTCATAATAATCAGCAAAAACCTCTCAATAAACCTACTGTAATTGTGGGTACAGAAAATTATATTCCCATAGAACAAGTAATGGGGAATCCTGGTTTATATAGTGATATTTATGCTTTAGGCATTGTTGCAGTTGAAGCTTTGACGGGAAAATTACCTTGTGATTTACCCGTCGATCGTCAAGGAGAGTTAATTTGGCATGATAAATTACAAGATAAGTCTCAATATAGTCCTCAATTATTAAAAGCGATCGATAAGGCTATTTGCCATTACCATAAACAACGATATCAGACTGCTAAAGATTTTCTGGAAGATGTGAGAGCCTTAAAAAACAAGGCTTTATTAAAGTCGTCATATAAGATCAAATATTTTACTGTTGTTAATTTGTTCAAAAAGAACATTATTAAAGCTATTTTATTCTTTATTTTGACTATTACCACTTTAGGGATAGTTTTTGTTGTTTGGCAGCCTAAAAAAATGCAATATACTAACTATGCAAATCAAGATTATGGGGTAAAAATTAATTATCCTGAAAACTGGGAAATACGAAAGCGAGATGATTTTTTTATCTCAGGAATTATTTTTATTTCTCCTTTGGAGAGTCGTCAAGATTCTTTTCAGGAAAATGTCAGTGTTTTTGTAGAAAATCTGGTATCTGATACTTCTTTAAATCAGTATACAGCAGAATCAATTGCAGAAATTAAACGACTTTCCGATCCTAATATTAGTGATGCTAAGTTAACAGTTTTAGGCTCTTATGAGGGAAGAAGTATTGTTTATGAGGGAGAAGAAAAGGGTTCTGTAGTAAAAAGAATGCAAATTTGGACTGTTCATAATAGTAAGGCTTATACTATTACCTATACTGCCAAACCCGATAGCTATGAGACATTCTTACCTACCATAAAACAAATGGTTGCTTCTTTTGATGTATTTTAATTAAGGGAGTTCTTGATAGGCAGCATAAACACTTTTTACGTTATACCAATTAAGAAAAATACGCGCGATTTCTAAAGCTAATTGAGATTGACCACGATTTATTAACCATTTTAATAAAGGTTGCATTGTTTCTTCATTTAATGCTCCTCCAAAAGACAAAATCCCCCACAGTAAACGATGTAAAATTGTCATTTGGATCATCATTCTGACATTCCAGGTAGGATGCTTCTGATAAAAAATAACTCCCATTTTTCCTCTTTGAATCTCTTTTTCAATTAGTTGGGGAATTTGCTCTAAATTAAAGTTCGGATGCCAATGATAACCGACGGCTTCGGGACATTTAATTAATTTTAAGTTGAGTTTTTTGAGTCGCACTCCTAACTCTAAATCCTCCCAACCATAAAGTTGAAATTGAGTATCAAATTTCCCAGCTTCTAAGAGCCACTTTTTGGCAATTGCCACATTTCCTGTAGCAAAATAAGCAGCCGAAAAATCAGTTATTTTATAAGGCTCATTAGTAGGATTCTCAAAATTACAAGTGTTAATTACCCAGCCATAAGTAAATAAGCGATCGCTTTTTAAGCTCTTTTTTCCTGTAACTAAAGCATTAATATGAGCTTGTAAAAAATTTTCTGTTACTACTAAATCGCTATCAATAAAAATGATAGTATCTCCTTTGGCGTTATCAATTCCCAGATTTCTGGCTGCTGCGGGACCTTGATGATTTTGTTGAAAAATTTTTAAATGGGGAAATTGCTGTTTATTTTCTGCAAGCCATTCCAAAGTATTATCAGTAGAACCATCATCTACTAAAATAATTTCGTATTCTTCAATCTTATTGCTGGTTATTTTTTGGTTTTCTAAAGCCAAAAGACACTTTTGCAAAATTAGCAAACGATTATATGTCGGAATAATAATGCTAATATACATTAAATAGTTAATTTTTGCTCACTAAATGGTTAAGTAACTATTGCTCGATTATCTTTTATAAATTACATATTTTATTCAATAACATCTGAATCATCGGCGCATCTTCCGCATCAGGTAAAGTCTTTAAATAAGCTTTTAAATCCACAGTTGCTTCTTGCCACCTTGCCATTTCATAATACAATAAACCGCGATCGCGAATTTCATGAGGATTATGAGGAAACAATGCTAAAATTCCTTCTACAATATCTAAAACTTTATCTAACTGACGATGACGTAAATAAATATGCTTGAGATTAATTAACATTCTTGCTAGTATTTGATGGTTATTTACGGGATTGAGAAAATGTGGCTCTAACTTAACTGGCTGTTGATAAAGTTGGCTCAGTTTTGCTTCACAATCTTGCTCAAACAAAATCTCTCCCTGATTGAAAGCATCCACAAAAATACCAGCATCTTCAAAATCAGGGCGAATCAAAAAATGCCCAGGCATTCCAATACCTATCATCGGAAAATCAACCCGTTTGGCTATTTCTAAATAAATTACTGCAAGTGTAATCGGAATACCAGTAAAGCGATCGATTACTTTATTAAGATAACTATTGTCTGGATTGTAATAATCTTGGCTATTACCTCGAAAATCAAGCCTGTCAAACAAATAATGATTGATGGTTTTAATTACTTGTAAAGGATAACGTTCTAGAGGTAAATTAGCAGCAATCTCTTGTGCAATCTCGTCAAGACGATTGAGATATTCATTAATATCTATGTTGGGATATTCAGCCTGAGCATAATATAGACTAGCTCTCGCTAAATCAATGGTCTGATTTTTATTGTTTACTTCTGCTGCAAATTTACGCCAACCTATTTGATTTGTCATTGCTCAGTACCATCATCATTGCATCACTTGTAAGGTATCTTAATATTTTTACGATAATAATTCTACAAGTCAGGAACTCCAAAGATAGGGCGGTTTGCATAACTAAGAAGTACAGTAGCAGCAATGAGCCCTAAAAGACTAGCTTCCCTAAAGGACTCGCTCTGCATCGCGCGACCGAAGGAAGTCCGTGATTGGCATCGCGCGTCGCAAACCAATTGTGAAAATGCTTAGGATTTGATAGCATGAGCGCAATTTTCAACAACGTATCGACCGCTTCCGTAGTCTTCGGACTAAATTTTTGACTCAACTCCAACCACTGACTTTTACTGTTGTCCCTTATGCTGGTCGATCATTATGATTGTGCAGTTGTTGGTTAGCGACCGCTATATACTCGTGTTCGTGGCTGTGTTGGTCTTGAAATAGAGCGAATAAAGAACCTATTTTCAGTAACAGTGCTATCTGTTGAAACAGAGTAATTTTTTCTCCTAAAATTAAAGCTGCAAACAGAATTCCCAACAAAGGAGCGGAGGAAAAAAGCATCTGAGAGCGCGTTGCACCCAAACCTTGGGCTGAAGTTATATAAAGAACAATACTGATTCCATAGGCTAGCATTCCTATGGCTATTGCGATGACAATATTTGAGGGAGAACTAGTAGATGGCTCTATCAATAGACCTAACAAAAGAATGATTATTAATTAATACGCTCCTTTACTAAACAAAACAATTCTAATAGTTTCAATTAAAATATCAATATCCAAATTTAAAGACCAGTTATCAATATAGTACAAGTCTAGCCTAGCAGCATCGTCAAAATCTTCAATATCCGAACGTCCTGAAACTTGCCATAATCCTGTAATTCCTGGTAATACTTGATGGCGAATTTGATGCCAGGAATTCATTTTTTCCACATCTCTAACAGGTAGAGGGCGTGGTCCTACTAAACTCATTTGTCCCAACAAAACATTAAACAATTGAGGTAATTCATCCAAGCTCGTTTGGCGTAAAAAATGACCTATAGGAGTAATACGAGGGTCTTCTTTAATCTTAAACATAATGCCATCAGCCGTTTGATTCTGGGCTTCTAATTGAGCTTGCATAGCACTGGCATTTGCCACCATAGTACGAAACTTCCACATTTTAAAAGTTTTACCGTGTAAGCCGATTCTTGATTGACGAAAAAATATTTCTCCAGGGGAAGAATACCTAACCATAATCGCAATGACAATTAAGAATGGCGTAAGAGTAAGAATTCCCATCAAAGCACCAATCACATCCAAGCATCTTTTAAAACGATAGTCCCAACCTAAAAATAAAGGAGTAGCGACTCTTAGAGTAGGAATACCCGCACAAATCTCGGAAATTCCCCGACGATGCAACACTTCCACACTGGAAGGAATTAAGCGTAACCCAATACCCTGACGACGCAGTTTCCAGTAAAGAGTGGAAGCCAAATCAGTTTGGGGTAAATCCTTAGCTAAAACCTCTGTTGCTCCAGAATTAATAATATTGTGGAAAGTGATGCTGTTATGAGCGCAATTAGCCAAAGCGGCCCCCACTATCTGATAAGAACTACGTTGTTCCAAAGTTTGTGCTAATTTAGGTAATTTTTCCCCAGGAGCAATAATAAATACAGAAACAGGCTTTTGCTGTAGATTAAGTTGTTGCCACCAAATAGCAATGAGAATACGCAGACCAATAATAAAGCCTATACTGCTTAACCAAGCCGAGAAAAATAACGATCTTGGGGGATCGATTTTAGGATCGTAAAAATAACAGAGTAATAAAGATAATAAGTAAACTCCCGTAATTAATTGACAGCCACGAACATAGTTTTGACGATAACTATCATACAAACCGCCACAGGCAAAAAAGATAATTGTTAAAGCAGCAAAAACCCAAAATATGCTCGGAATATCCAGCCAATTCCACCACAGTAACTCTGGAGGTAAAGGAGAATAAAACTGATTACAATAACTAGTTACTTGCCAAGCGATCGCTAATGCGGTAAGATCCCCCAATAGCATGATGGGAATAACTCGCTTTTGTTGTTTGGATAAATGTAATAATCGTAATCCACTGGGAGCGCGAATATCTGACGATGTTTTTCCATCGTAATTGGCAAAATGTTTAGATGAAGGATTATCTGCTAAAAAATTACCCATAGGGCTTAAGATACTGAGTAATTATACTAATTTTCAGTTTGCCCAAAATAGCCGATCGATCTATCTTTTTGACTTTTTATGTTTTGACAAAAAAATACGGAAGCTCGATACAACTCCCGCAACACATTTTAATTTCGATAATTTTATCAAACTATTTAAAAACTACTTAAAAACTACACATTAGCAGTTTCTTTGACTTGAGTAAGTTGGTCGTAAGTTTCACGCATTTTTAAACCCACTAAAACTTGGAACAAACCAGTACCATTATTAGAACCAGGATATTCTTTGTGTTTGAGTAGTAATTCACTCATTTCACCATAGTGTTTAGTACCAGTTTTGCTGAGATGACTTTCGATGTAAATCATTTCTTCCAGATTATCGAATTGACCGTCAACTTCTAGTACAGAGACTTCATTACCAAAGATATTATCAGGGCCGTAATACATCTTAATGCCAGGATAAGCACAAGTTAATTTACGTCCACAAGGTCGCCAATCAATAGTGGAGCCTTCATCAAATAGATAGACAGGCTCAAAGTTTTCAATCCCTTCTCTTTGAACCAAACGTACTCTTAAAAGACTACTTTCTTTATCTTTGGTTAACTGAGTAGGTAATACTTGAATAACTACATCAGCAAATTCTCTTTGAACTTCGATATAAGCTGTGAAATCAGGTTTTCTAGCTTCAATAGAGGCGAGGATATCTTCATAGGTATGACCTCTTTCTGCCATATCTCGCTGAATCTTCCACTGAATTTTTACCTCGTCACTGATATCAAGGTACACGCTAAAGTCTAGTAAGCCACGAACTCTTTCATCGTAAATAGGGTGCAGTCCTTCAATAACCACAACTTTGTTGGGTTCAATTCTTTCTGGAGGATCGAGTTCCCCTGTTTCGTGGTTATAGATAGGTTTATCAATAGCTTTTCCTTCTTTGAGAGCTTTAATCTGCTCATACATCAAATCAAAGTTATTAGCTTTAGGGTTTAGAGCGGTAACACCTGCTGCTTTTCTTCCCTTGCGGTCTAAACTATGATAGTCATCCAAGCAAATAACAGTCATGAACTCTTCGCCAAACAAGTCAGTTAAACGGCGAAGAAAGGTTGATTTACCACAACCGGAGTCTCCCGCAACTCCGATAAGCACCACGCGGTCTAAATCGGCAGTCATATTTTTCCTCTTTTACAAAAATAATTTAACCATAGTTATTAAGCAAGCGGTGGCCGTAGCCTGCAAATAATTCTATTTGTGATTTGTAGCTTTTGTTCACCAAATAATGAAACAAATACTAATATCTACATCTAGATTATTTTTTGAGATAAGACTCAACACTAAGCTAGTCTAAGTAAGTATCTAAATTTTAATACCGACTATTAACTTTCTTTGAAGAATATTACCTCGGAAGGTGACCCCCCGCAAGCCCTGACTTGAAAAGAACAACAAACCTCTCAACAGAATTTATAGCAGCACAATTAATTGTGAAACGGATTGAGTAAGAATTTCTTTGACAGCAAGAAATTGTTGAGTATTATAGCAGCAGCAAATTTTACAGACAAATAAAAAAAAAAAATTAAACTGATTCAATCAATACAACATCCTCTTGTAGTTTGCAGTAATTTAGCTGAGAATACTGGAAGGCTTTTTGAAGTGAAAAGCTACCGAAGATTTGAGTTGGTATAACCTCTCAATGATAGGCTATATAATGCACCATAAAGTAAGGCCAATATCAAAAGGAAAGATAGATTATCTTTTGAAACCTTAACAGGGAGTTGGTTTTTCGTAAACTTATGATACGTGAGGGCATTTTTAGTCCGAGCTTAAAATTGGAGGATATACTGAAATAATGTACAATTCGAGCGCAACAGCAGGTTATAGCAATACAGAATACAAAAGTCGTACTTATGTGTATGAAGTAGTGGGCTTGTCTCAAAATGGTAATGGTAAAAACCTAAACTATTCAATTCGTAAAAGCGGTAGCGTTTTCATTACTGTGCCTTATGATCGCATGAATCAAGAGATGAGACGCATTAACCGCTTGGGTGGTCAGATTGTCAGCATTAAGGCTCTTAGCAACGGTAGCACCTCAGAAGCAACTACAACCTCAGTTACCCAAAAAAACAAACAGAAATCGATGACTACAACAAAAGCTACAGCTAAGAAAAAAGTACCTGTAAATACCTATAGACCTAAAAATCCTTTCGTTGGTAAATGTAGTGACATTTATGATCTTGTAGACGAGGGTGGGATTGGCACTTGCCGTCATATGACATTTGACCTTTCTGGTGGAGAACCACAATTAGAATATGTTGAAGGTCAAAGTATTGGTATTGTCCCTCCAGGGGAAGATAAAGATGGCAAGCCTCACAAACTAAGACTGTATTCTATTGCTTCTACTCGTCATGGAGATAATCTTGAAGATCACACAGTTTCTTTGTGCGTTAGAAAATTAGAGTATAACCATCCCGAAACAGGAGAACACGTTGAAGGTGTTTGCTCAAGTTACTTGTGTAGCTTAAAACCAGGAGATGATGTCACAATTACTGGCCCTGTGGGTAAAGAAATGCTACTACCTGATGATGAAGATGCCAATATCATCATGATAGCTACTGGAACTGGTATTGCTCCTTTCCGCGCTTACTTGTGGCGGATGTTTAAAGAAGGAGATAAAAACCCTGATTATAACTTCAAAGGTTTCGCTTGGTTATTCTTTGGTATTCCTAAAACTCCTAACATTCTTTACCAAGAAGAGTTAGAAAAATTAACCCAAGAATATCCCGAGAACTTCCGTATGGATTATGCAATTAGCCGTGAACAGAAAAACTCTGAAGGCGGAAAAATGTATATCCAACACAAAATCGCTGAACACGCAGATAAATTATGGGAAATGATTCAAAATCCTAAAACTCACACTTATATCTGTGGTTTAAAAGGTATGGAAGGTGGTATTGATGAAGCTCTTAGTGCTGCTGCTAGTAAACATGACGTTGATTGGGTTGCTTATCGTAAGCAAATGAAGAAAGAACACCGTTGGCACGTTGAAACTTACTAATTACCAATCAATTGCTAAATAGTCTAGTTTTAATTTTTTCCAGTTTTAAAGCTGAGTACGTCTAAAATTATAGACGTGCTTTTTTTTGAAGAGAAATTAATCGTATCGAAAACTGCTGTTATTTCAATTCTCGAAAATATCGGGAGACTTATAGTCGTTCCAATTAATTTCCTTACGTTGTTAAACATTGGTAAAAGGATGAAGGATGCCTATCACAGATACCGCTTCCGCCTTAGGACTAGCTTCCCTAAAGGACTTCCTTCGGGGCGCGCGACGCGCGACCGAAGGAAGTCCTTTAGGGCATAAAGGCTGAAAAGTAGTACTGAGTAGCTTGTGGTTTCTATTTGAAATTACTATAGTTCAATTTTTTGGGATTTCCGATGTTATATTGGCAATAATCAAGTTTTAGCTGCTGTAGATGCTATTAACCATTACCACTACTCATCAACCTGCCACAGACTTGGGTTATCTACTTCATAAGCATCCTGAAAAATGTCAGTCTTTTTCTCTAAGTTTTGGTAAGGCTCATGTTTTTTATCCAGAGTCTAGTGAGGTGAAATGCACTGTAGCATTACTTTTAGATATCAATCCCATTGAATTAGTTCGCGGTAAATCTGCGTCGGATAATCGAGAAGGAACTTTAACTCATTATGTAAATGACCGCCCTTATTCCGCATCATCTTTTATGAGTGTGGCAATCTCTAATGTTTTTCGCACCGCTTTATCTGCTCGTTGTAAAGACCGTCCAGAATTAGTAGAGCAAGCAATTCCGATTACAGTTAAGCTTCCTGTTTTACCCTGTCGTGGTGGTGAATCCTTTTTGCGTCAATTATTTGAACCTTTAGGCTATCAAGTAGAAGGTGAAACCCTTCCTTTAGATGAAACTTTTCCAGAGTGGCAAAATAGCTCCTATATTTCGGCTACTTTACACAATACAGTTCGTTTATGTGACTTGTTAAGCCATCTGTATGTTCTGATTCCCGTTTTAGACGATGATAAACATTATTGGGTAGGAGAGGAAGAGATAGCCAAACTATTACGTCATGGTGAAGGTTGGCTGAATAACCATCCCGTAAAAGAACAAATTACTAGCAGATATCTCAAACGGCGCAGAAAATTAGCAAAGATAGCTCTAGCACAGTTAGCGGAAGAAGATAACCCAGATATTGAAGAAACCGATGCTATTCAAGCTGAAGAAGAAGCAGCTATAGAAAAACCCATTAGTCTCAATCAACAACGATTAGAAACAGTTACAGAGACGTTAAAAGAATATCAGGTAAAACGAGTTATCGATTTGGGTTGTGGTGAAGGAAAGTTATTATGCTATTTACTGAAAAATAAATCCCTAGAACAAATTACAGGAGTAGATGTTGCTTATCGCACCCTCGAAATAGCTAAAAGTAGACTCAAGCTAGATAATTTACCTTTTCACCAGCAAGATAAAATCCAATTAATACAAGGCTCACTAATTTATCGCGACAAACGTTTTCAAGGCTATGATGCAGCTACCGTAATCGAGGTTATTGAGCATCTCGATCTTAATCGTCTGGCTGCTTTAGAAAGAGTGTTATTTGAATTTGCACAACCAAAGTTAGTTATTGTCACCACTCCCAACATTGAATACAATGTACGCTTTGCATCTTTAGCCAGTGGGAAATTACGTCACCGAGATCATCGTTTTGAATGGACAAGAAAAGAGTTTCAAGACTGGGGAAATCAAGTTGCAGAAAGATTTAATTATGAAGTGGTATTCAAAGGTATTGGAGATGTAGATGATGAGGTGGGTACGCCAACACAAATGGCAATTTTTACAGTATAAAAAGCTTTTAGTAGGGTGGGCAGGAGAGACAAACCTACTTAAGATAGAAACACCGTAAAATTTATGCCCACCAAATCTAATTCAGATGCCCAATTATTGCAGAGTATATATTCCAGGCGGAACTTATTTTTTGACTTTAGTTACCTATCGTCGTCGTCCTTTATTTAAAAATTCCAGTAATATCAATCTATTACGCTCTTCTATTGCCAAAGTAAAAGCGAAAAAACCCTTTAAGATTATTGCTGCGGTGGTTTTACCAGAGCATATTCATTTTGTATGGCAATTACCGCCAAATGATTCTGATTATTCTCAAAGAATATCGAGATTAAAAGTTTTATTTACTCGTGCTTTTAAGTTAAATCAGATATCAAATATACAGATTTCTGAATCACGACGTAAACATCGAGAAAGTGATGTTTGGCAACGGCGTTTTTGGGAACATTTAATTAGAGATGAAACCGATCTCCAACAGCATTTAGATTATGTTCATTACAATCCCGTCAAACATGGTTTAGTTTCATGTCCACATCTATGGGAATATTCTAGTTTTTCAACATGGATAAAAAAAGGACGATACTCTCAAGATTGGGGTTGTATCTGTGGTGGTAAAGCTCTTAAACCATTCGATTTTAAAAGGATATCGCAGAAAGTTAGGGAATAGTTTTGGTGGGCAATGAGCTTTGATTAAAATGTTTTGTGCCTTTATTCTTTTTTGCCCACCCTACAAAAGCTGTAGATCTTTCAGAAGAATTGTAAGAAAGTAATCTAAGTTCATTTATATCGAATCATCGAGCTTTAATCCTTCTATCTTTGAAAAATGTTTGGTATTGCTCGTAACTACAGTTAAGTTATAATAAATTGCGATCACTAAAAATTTTAGATTTAGCTGCTACTAAAGCAATTTTGGTTTTGCACAATCAAAAAGCAACCCTTTTTTTTCAATAAAAGCAATCGCTGAAGTAAGAGCAAGTCTTGATAATAGTTAATATTAATTTTAGAATTATTTTCTTAATATGAATAACGACTACAGTGAATTATTTATACTTTCTACTAAACCTTTTCTTTTAGCAACTTCACGATTATAGTCATTCTCAACTACAGAATCAATTACAAATGTCGCTTCTTTAAAAGCCTCAAGACATTTTCTATCATCCCAGAGAACTTTTTCCATTTTTTCACAATATTTTTCAAATTGATTTGAATTCATTTGAGGCATTTTTTTTCCTCCTTGTTGTATCCTAAATATATTGAGCATATGATAACGAAAAGGTTTGTACTTATTTTCTATTTGTTTGCGTCGTAAAAATGAATAAAGACGAAAATTTGAGTATGCACTTATATAATATCCAAGAGGATTGTGATTATTTAAAAATATTTTGCCTTTGACAAAATCTAGCATCCTACCATAGTAATGTCCTGCATTATGTGCCAGGGTAAGCGCAAGAAAAATGAAGCTGTAATATGCTATTAAAATCCATTCAATAATCGGATTCTCAATGGCGAAAGGTTTCGGCGAAGCGAAGAAGTCTCAAAAGAATAGTGGTAAACCCTCGTCA
>NZ_LR213954.1:10916-13691 GCF_900659865.1 Hyella patelloides LEGE 07179 | reverse complement strand
TTTTGCTTAGTAGTATTCTTGTTCTTGCATCTTTGACCTGCTCCCAATTAATTTTGTCCAACTGCTTATAAGGTTTTCAAGCTGGATGCGATTTAATCTATCGAAATCAGATACTAAAATTAAAGAAAAAATTATTAGCAATTAATTAAAATGAAGCCGTTAAAACCCTGGCAATTGATCGTATTAGCTGTTCCGATTGCGCTGCCAATTATATTTTTACTTGTTGCAGCAGGAACACAGATTCATCAGTGGCGACTTAATTGGATTTGGGCAATTTTTATATTACTATTTATAGTATGGCGATCGCTTTTAGTCAAGTGGACAAAACCCGCAATTGACCAGTTAGAGTCAGTAGTTGCCCAAATCGATCGAGAGTTAACTAATAGCCAAGAAAATAATAATTTGGAGACAGAAGATACAGCTAGTCAACAAATAACTACGGCTCTACAAAATATTTTAGAAACATCACAAAATGATGCAATTATTTGGGAGGATTGGCAAACTTTCTTAACTCGTTGTCAAGAAGTAATTGTGGCTGTAGCAGGAGTTTATCATCCTGAAGTAAAACGTCCTTTACTTAACATTTATATCCCCCAGGCTTATGGTTTAATTCGGGGTACAGTAGATGATACAGATCGTTGGATGGCAAAGCTTTCTCCAGCATTAAATCAAGTTAGTATTGGGCAAGCTTATGAGGCTATTGAAACTTATCAAAAATTAGAGCCTTCGGCACGGAAATTATTAAAAGTTTGGAATTGGGCGCAATGGGTATTAAACCCCGCAGTGGCGGTTGCTAATCGGGCTAGTAAAAATTATACCAACCAAGCTAATCAACAACTGATAGCTAATTTGAATCAATTATTTCGCGAAACAGCGTTAAGAAATCTCTGTCATCAGGCGATCGCGTTGTATAGTGGTAATACTTTACCCCCTGCTTTCATTACGGAAACTCCTACCCTTCCTAAAGTTAAAACCCAAGCTCTACGAGAGATTATCGAACAAGCAGAGTCGTCAGAAGATGTTATTAGTCAACCAATTAATATTCTGTTAGTGGGGCGCACAGGAGCGGGAAAAAGCAGCTTGATTAACACCATCTTTGAAGCTAACTTAGCAGTAGTAGATGTACTTCCCAGTACAGATCGTATTTCTCAGTATCGTTGGGAAACCAATAACCAAGAAGCTTTAAATCTGTGGGATACTCCTGGTTACGAACAAGCCCAAAGAGAAGACTTACGGCAGCTAGTATTAGACTATGGTATCAATGCAGACTTAATTTTATTAGTTACTCCTGCCCTCGATCCTGCATTGCAGATGGATTTAGATTTTTTAACCGAAATGCAGCGAGAAAAAGCCAATATTCCTGTAATTACGATAGTTACTCAAGTAGATAGATTACGCCCGATTCGAGAATGGAATCCCCCCTATGATTGGCAACAAGGAGAAACCAAAAAAGAACAAAATATTCGTAATGCAGTAGCCTATCGTCAAGAAAATCTGGGGGAATATTGCGATCTGGTATTGCCTTTAGTCGCGCAAAACGAGCTTCATGAAACTTGGGGCAATGATACTTTATCTCTAGCACTTGTAGAAGCCATTGAACCCACTAAACAAATAAAATTCGCCAACTTTGTCCGCGATCGTGAAACTAAGATCGTTGCTGCTGCTAAAATAATAGATCGCTACACCATGCAAATGTCTACTACCCAGGGTGTTACTACGCTGTTAAAAAGCCCCATCTTACAATTTTTATCTACTATGACTACAGGAAACGCTGCATTGGCTTATGCTTTAGCCGAACAAATTCCTGTGGAACAATTACCTGTGGTGATTGGTAAGCTACAGATGGCGTATGACTTGTATCTGTTGTTAGTAGATGATGCCAAAATTAGTAATTTTGATTTTCTTTCTTTATGGTCTTTACTATTACAAAATGATGCTTCTACCGACCTGAATGCTTATGCTTTTGGTCATAGTTTAGTAGAGTATTGGACGCAGAACTTAACTATAGAAGAATTAAAAACAAGATTTGAATTTTATCTGGAAGAATAATTGTGAAATTTTGCAAAAAATAGAACAAGTAATTAAAAATTACTATTAGCTCGAAACCAACTAAATCCAGAAGAAAAAACTTTCAATTTATGACCTTTGACTCACACACAATAATTTAACTTTAGATAAAAAATATCATTTTTCAAAAAGAAAAAGGTAATCAATTGATTGCTGTTAATTTTTAGTCAATAATTAAAAGTTAATACATAGCGATTTCAGCGTCTAGGAATGCTATTAATCGAACCAATAAAAATAATACTGATCGATAATTAAATTGAATCAGTACCAGCGTTAATTATACGTCGGAATAAACATTCAGTCCAACCAGTTTCTTTCAAGATAGATGAAGATAACACCTCTACATATGCTTGCTCGATAAAAGCTAAATCGATCGTGCAAATCTTTTTCAGAGAATCAGTCAGTGAATCGTCTTGATTGTCTGACTTGAGATGCTTTTCCACCTCTCGAACCACTATTGCCATTGCGGGAACTACGTGTTGGGGAGTGATGTTGACTCTCACGTGTGCCAAACCAATTTGCCAACGCCGAGCAGCATAGAGTTCACTCCAATTATCTATGCCCGTAAACATTTCGTGAAACCATTGGATGAAAGTTTCCTGTAAACGTTTCTTTCGCCCAGCAGGTTCATTTATAATTTTTGCCATCTCGGGATCGCGTCCTAAATAGTCATAAAAGCAGTATGCCATATCAGGAGCTATTTTTTTG
>NZ_LR213954.1:0-10293 GCF_900659865.1 Hyella patelloides LEGE 07179 | reverse complement strand
CAAAAAATTCACGTCCTAAAAATAGAGCAATAGGTACTTATCTCAAGCAGAAAAATCTTTTGCTTTTATCACATATCAATATATTGTTTCAATTGCAATTAGAAGAAGTCAATAAATTATTTACAATTACTTCTGCTGAGTTCAAATTTGAAGAGATAAATAACGAACCGCAAGTATCTAGTTCTGAGAAAAATTTTCCTTGGGAAGAAATGACTGGAAAACAAAAAAAAGCTACTAAAATATCACTAGAAGCCATGCGTGATTACTTTAATTGGGATTATCTTAAGGAAAAAATGCCTTTTCGTAATTCTGGCTTAAATAAGTTGGTAGATAAACATGATTTTCAACTTCTTCCTTTAGAAACTTATCTGTGGAATACTGCTAATAGTAATATATCTTTACGAAAAATAGCTCAAGAAAAACAAGTCCCGCTCGAAAAAATTCAACAAACAGCTTTATCGATGATTTTTGCTGGATTATTGGAAGAAGTATCTATCATTAATATGCCGATGAAAACAACAAAATATTCAATAGCTTCTTCTTCTAAGTCAAATTTTGCTGACATCAATAATACTAATATATCAAACAATCAACCAAAAATTAGTAATTCTTTGCTTAGTAATTTAATCGCCTTTTTGAGGAAGCATTTTTAATGGAAATTTTAAAAATTGCAGTTACGGGAAATGTCGGTGCAGGGAAAACAACTTTCATTCGTACTATTAGCGAGATTGAAGTTGTCGATACAGAGCGTCGTATTACTGATGAAAAAATAGCATCCTGGAAAGAGAATACTACTGTTGCTCTGGATTTTGGTCGATTAACATTAAATTCCGAGCAGATTGTACATATGTATGGTACACCAGGGCAAGCTCGTTTTGACTTCATGTGGGATATTATTCTCAATAAAGTTCATGCTTATATATTGCTAGTTGCTGTTCATCGTCCCCAAGACTTTCGGGGAGCGCGCCGAATTCTAACTTATATCAATCAAAGAGTACAAATACCAATGATTATAGGTCTAACTCATACAGATTGTGAAGGTGCTTGGCAAAAGGATGATGTGATTCTAGCTTTAGGTTTGACTAATCAAAATATTGACCTACCAGTCGTCGATGTGAATGCGGAAAATCCCAATTCTGTGGCTCAATGCTTGCTTACTTTATTGGAACAATGGCAACCGAAACCGACTACTTAAGGCGTGACAAATCAGGAATATTTATTCTCAATTTAAATTTGCCACAATACTTCACTTCTGGTTAACTAAGTATAATTGAAATCTCAACATAATATAGAGAGGAAGTATCATGGTTCAAGCATCAATGCTGAACGAAATAATACAAAAATTCGTGACTTCGATTTCTGGTATTGAAGGAGCTGCATTGGTAACTCCTGATGGTTTATCTTTGGTTTCTGTTCTTCCTAGTAGTATGGACGAAGAAAGAACCGCAGCTATGTCTGCTGCAATTCTTTCCCTGGGAGAAAGAATTGGTCAAGAGTTGGTTCGGGGTCTTGTGGCAAGAATTGTGGTTGAAGGAGAAAAAGGTTACAGTGTCATGGTTAGTTGCGGTAGGGATGCAGTTCTTTTAGTCTTAGCCAGTAAAGAGACGAAACAGGGATTATTATTTTTAGAAATTAAGCGACTTGTTCGGGAATTAATGCCCTTATTAGGTTAGCAAAGAATCGAAATCAATAAGCGTCAATTTTATGTTGTAAAAAACTGAATCTGAGTTGTAGTATAGCTAATAATTAACTTACTACTATACTAGATGAAAACAGAAACATTAAAGGCACCAAGAAATTGGGTCACCTTAGCTAACTTAGTGAAAATTACCAGTGTGGGTTGCCAATATTGTGGTTTTTTATTGCATTCTGGAATTACGTCTACAACACAATTATCATAAACGCTCTTACAGGTATTATATTCCACAATCAAAAGTCTTTACGTAACAACAATGCAACGCAAAGATCGCTCTTCTTCTGTACCACCAGTTAAAAAGTGGATCGAAGAAGCAAGATTAGTCAAAAACTAGTTTTTAAGTATTAAATAATGTTTTTTTACTGACAATTTCAACCCACTAACAAAAATTGGCAATCACATTATTCTCCTTCTAATTTTTGAGGGAATTGGGGTAATTTAATTGCAGCAAGAGATTTAACTTGCTCGCGATCCTTTGCGATCGCTGGAGCAGGCCAATCAGGAGCTTTAGCCTTATTAGTATCTGAAGCAAGAGTAGCTGTCCCCAATGAGATTGTCTCCTTTAAGTTCGCTGACCAAGCTTTAATAGGTTGACCGCCAGTTTTCTCGTAATTACTGGCTTTGTGTTGCAAAAAGTATTGTTGTTGGCGATGGAAACGATTGCTTAATTCTTTTATTTGTTGTTTTTGCTCTAGTACTTCCGAGTTTTTTACTTTATTTGCTGCTTCAAGACAAGCATAGTCTTTTTCTAATTGTGTAACTTTTGTTTCAGAGCATTCCAATTGTTGAAACAATTTTTTCAAGGTAGATTGTTTACTTTGGCTCTCTTGTTCGTAGGTTGCTATTATTTGTAGCATTTCTGCTATTTCTTCTTGATATTGATTGATTTTTTCGGCTTGTTTTGCTGCATATAAACCGTGGCTTTGAGATATTTTTTTCTGTTCTTCTAAAGCTTGATTACTTTCAAGAACTTCTTGCTCTAGCTGAAAGACTTTTTTGAGTAATTTACGATTGTGTTCTCGTAATTTATGAGCCAATTTGTGCCAATCAATTTCTTTTTCTTGATGAGTTATAGGTACAGATTTTGATTCTGAGAGGACATTTTGTTGTGGGGATACAGAAAAGGTAATTTTTTCCGCAGATAAGTTTTGATTAGCTTCACTCATAGTTAGGTCAACTCATTATAAAATATTGTTGCGGGCTGGTTTTAATAAAATAGCTGGCTCATTGTTAATATTTATCTTTGAGCGTTAATAATGAAATCTTAATTGTTCTTTAATTGGATATTTAAGTCTATTACTTTCGCCAATCAAGAGCCTTCAAGTTCTAGCAGTTAAAGTTACCGTTCACCAACAAACGACCCGTGATAAATGGTTTAATCGCAGAGTATAAATTACTAATTAAATAATACAATTTCATGCTACTTTTCAACCAAGTACAGCTTATACCCTGACTTTGAAATTGCCAAGATTAAGCAGTCTTAATTTTGCAAACCATTCAATAATACTTCCCGATGAATTAAAGCGCGATCCTTAATTGATTTAATGGTAGCAGTTTCTAAAGGATTGGGATTAGTATAATTGTCAATCCAAGTTTGGGTGATTTTTGCTGTATCTTCTGGTAAGTCTGATAATTCCCAGCCAGGAATCTGATATTCCGCCATTAATTGACTAACTTTAGGGTCGTAACTAAGAGCAAAACAACGAGAATTTTCGGCTGCTGCCATAATTAGACTGTGAAGGCGCATTCCGATAGTCATTGCCACATTTTCAAACAATCCCTTGAGTTTTCGGGGATCTTTAAGGGAGATAATTTGACTTTGGTTTTCTAGTACTTGGTGAAGAGTTTTGGCGATCGCTAAATCTTGTTCTGGTTGAAAGGGTATGAGTAAAATATGAGTGCTAGTTTGCTCTTGAAAGGCTTTTAAAGCTGCTGCGATCGAGTTTAGGCGTTTAGTAGTCAAAAGAGGATGCGATCGCAGAGTAACGGCAATTTTCGGCACATCAGAAGCCAATAAAATATCATCAACAGCAATACTTTCTAATGCCCATACAGGATCGGGAGCAATAATCGGGGACATTTGCCAGTCTGCTAATAACTTGGCAGAAGCGCGATCTCGTACACTGACAGCACTACATCCTTGCAACACATTACGAGTCATCCACTTGCTAAAAGACTTGTTTAAAGGGCCAATTCCCTGGGCCCAGGCGATCGTTTTTAAGCCCTGTTGCTGCGCCAAAGCCATTAAACCAGCATAATAAATCGGACTAGCTATACTGGTGGCATCTTGCATCAGACTACCACCACCCCAGATAAAAAAGTCTGATTTTTGGATCGCTTGCCAAACGGCGAAAGTAGAAGTACGAGGACAACTTTCTACGTTATAAAGTTTGCGGGTTTCTTGAGGATTACCTGATAAGACTATTGGTTGAATATCTTCTGGTAGCATTTGCAGCAAGGATACCAGTAATGCTTCGTCACCACCGTTTCCTTTGCCATAATAACCGCATAATAATGCTTTCATGTTTTTTAGCTTCTGCATAATTCTACCTTGAGCATCAATCATACAATCAGTTGTCAATGATTGATGCTAAATATTTGTGTTCTTTTTTGGATATCTGCCTTGATAACTATAGTGAAACCAATAAAATTGACCTATACCAAAACTTTAGCGCAGTAAGCTGTCATAAAATCCAGAAAAACCTGTACCCGTGGAGATAAATTGCGCTGATGAGTAAATACTGCCTGAACCACTAATCCTGGTGGTAATTGTTCTGAAAATAGTAACTTTAATCGCTTTTGCCGAACTTCCTCGCAAACTTGGAAACTTAATAGCCGAGTAATTCCCAAACCAGCGAGCGCAGCATTTTTTAATGCACCACCATTATCGGAGTTAAAAGTGCCGTAAACGGCACTTGTTTGCCAAGTTTTATTAATCAAGAATTTCCAGGGTATAGGTTGTCCATTAAATAGATAACGAAGGCAATTATGATGCACCAAGTCTTGTGGCGTGTTTGGTGTACCATTAGCTTTAAGATAACTGGGTGAAGCACAAAGAGCAAAGTGAGCGCGTCCCAAATGTCTGCGAATTAAGCTAGAGTCTTCAAGATCGCCCAAGCGAATTGCGACATCAATTCCTTCCACAACCAAATCAACTAAGCGATCGCTCAATCTTAAATCGATCTCAATCCCAGGATATTGTCTGAGAAACTCTGGAATCGACTGAACTAAAAGCCATTGTCCAAAGTCGAGAGAAGTACTAATAGTTAGTTTTCCCTGTGGTTTCCCCCCTGAAATAAGCGCATCATTGGCTTCTTCTAGTTCTCGCAATAATACAGAAATACGTTCATAGTAGGCTTTACCTTCTGTAGTTAGATTTAAAGAGCGAGTGGTTCTTTGTAACAAACGTACGCCCAAACGATCTTCTAGTTTTGCCACACGCTTGCTAATAGCAGATGGTGTAGTGGAAAGCTTGCGTGCTGCTGCACTAAAACTCTTTAACTCAATACTTTTTACAAAGGCAATTAGCTCGGCGAGTTGATTAAAACCATCCAACATTTGTTCGTATTTGGCACAAATATTTTGCCATTATAGGTACTTCTCTTCTTAATTAGCAAAAGTTAATCTGATTACAAGCTCGATAAATTGAGATCAAAGAATGAATTTAAAGAAGGTTGCAATTATAACGGCTGCAAGTCGAGGAATTGGTGCTGGATGTGCCAAAGATTTAGCAGCACGAGGGTATAGCGTATCGTTAATGGCGCGAAGTGAAAGTATTTTGGATTTGGCTCAGGAATTGGATGGTATTGCCGTACAAGGTTCAATATCTGTCTTTGAGGATTTAGAACGTTTAGTTAAAGTCACATTAGATAAATTCGGTAGAATTGACGCGGTAGTTAATGGTTTTGGCGATCCGCCTCGCCCAGATCTACTAGATATTGACGATCAAATGTGGAACGACAATTTTGAAATGCTCTTTTTGAGCGTGGTTCGCATTGCCAGACTGGTAACAGAAACAATGCGCCAACAGGGAGGTGGTTCAATTGTTAATATATCTGCTTGTGACTCTCAAGAACCAGAATTGGGAACTCCCTTTAGTGGCACACTCCGCGCTGCAATGGAAGGATTTACCAAGCTTTACGCTAGGAGGTATCGGGCTGACCATATTCGCATGAATTCAGTCGCGCCCTTTTTTGTAGCAGATAGCAGGTCAGAGCTAGAAGGATGGGACGTACCGTCCGATCTAATGTGGGATCGTCCAGCCACATATTCTGAACTAGCCAAAGTTGTTGCTTTCTTAATTTCAGATGATGCCAAATTTATTACGGGTACAACTCTTAAAGTAGACGAAGCTCGTTCTGCTGGGATTTAACCTGACCTTTTGTTTCTAAGATTCTCAAAACAGTTTTTATGAAAATCCTCGTATTTCAATAGTTACTACAAATATACTACTCTATTTGGAAATTTTCAATTGACAAATTATTTAGAGAGCCAACTAAACTAGCAAACAAACCGCCACTGCCAAAACCAGCAGCAGAATTATTTTCGTTGTAGTATAAATTTCCATTGCTTGAATTATACACAATCTCTGCATTACTACCCCTAGCCAACGCATCATTGGTAACTACTTCAAAGTCGGTATTTAGTAACTTACCATTACTCATGCTATCTAAAGCGGTAAAGGTGTCTTTAGAGAGAATAAGGCGATCGCTATCTACTGTGAAATCTAAAGTGCGATCTGCTTTTGAACCAGAGCTATCAAAGACAGTATCCGTATCAAAAGTGAATTTATCTCCCACTATTTCTCCTTCTACTATTTTTCCTCCTGCTATTCCTCCAGTTAGATTATCATCTCTGATAGGGAGTATTTCAATTGCAGAAATTTTAGCGTTGTCAACACTAGCGCTAAAATCTAGATTGAGAAATCCATCTTGAACCCCAACTTGGAATGACTTTTCTAAAATCATGTTCTTACCGCCAGCTTCGTTGTAAATATCCAAGTTATCTAACTTCAAGGCTTCTTCTGCTGAAACATCAAAGACCCTTTCACCTGCTGCATCGAAGTAATTTTCAGCAAACGTGAGATTAACCGTATAGTTTCCTTTTTCCAAGGGAATAGAGTAATTCAAGTTGTTTTGATATCTCTCACTTTGGAATAAGTTATCGTCATTCGTCTGACTAATTCCAGCAGTAGTTGAATAGGTTTGTCCGTTTTTAAAATACTTGTCTTGTTCCCATGTTTTACCGCTATTATCAGTAAATTCATCACCACCAGCGTTAATACGAATAGCATTGCCAATTAAATCGAAATAGCTATCTTTTTGCCAAACTTGCACATTGTCAACAATAAAACTGGGCAATGCTTCACCAGGAGTTGGGTTTCCCATTGGATTTGCTGGTTCGTTTTCTGGACCAACTAGAAGGTGAGGACTAGTGCTAAAAATAAGACGTAGTTTTTCCTGAGGGTCGGCAGCATCTTCAGGATGTTTGGATGTCATGTATTTTTCTCCATCGTAAAAGAAAGAGACTTCCCAAGGCGTCCATAACATTCCCCACTTATGGGGTTGAGTCCCTTCTCTAAAATTGGTGCTTTTATCTGAAACCGTGGCAGACTCATTTTCAGGAAAAAGCTTTTTTTTCTCTTTGTAGTGGTGAGAGGTTGTTGGTCTATTGTCAAAGTATTTAGCAGCAAATCCACTGTATTCAAACAGATCGAACTCTGTTGTCGATTTTCCATTGGCATTGCCTCCCCAAACCCACCAGGTAGGCCAGATTTTGCCATTATTTTCTCGTTCAAAATGAACTTCTGCCTCGTAGTAACCGAATTTAAATTCTTCCCTTGATTGAATCCAAGCTCCTGTGCTTTCTCCGTTCTTACTATATTCGTTGTGTAGCTTTAATTTACCATTGCTCTCTTCAATAGCCGAGGTTTTATATGCCTTATCTGTTCTGTTGTACCAGGTAGAAGTATCAAATTTATTATCATCAAAGTTATCCTCAAAGGCTTTGTACCAGCCAGAACCCTCTATGGGTTTCGGTAACGGGTCGGGGTTTTTGGGTGAAGTTGGAATAAATTCGATTTTATCTACGCGAACGTGTTCGGCAGTATTAGCAGTGCCATCTTCAAAGCCTTCAAGGGTAAAATTATCGCCAGCTTTAATAGAAACATTTTTAACTTCGGTAGTAGTTAAAGTTTGTCCATTAGCGAGCGAACTACCCAATTGTTTATTGAGATTAACAGACGCAATTTGCTGAGTGCCTTGCTTTAAATTAAATTTACCTACACCATCATTTTCATCGAAATAATGAATCTTGACATTATAATTGCCAGAAGCACCATTAAAGTTAAACTTAGCTGCTCCTTTCCCTTCAATCATCCCGCCTCTGAGACTAATAACTTTATTGCCAGAAGCTGCGCCAATTGTCTCAACTTTATATTCACCCCCAAGCTGCATTGACTCTGCTTCTACTGTAATCGAGCTATTGGGACTTGGGTTAGGAGTGGGATATTCAAAGCCTTCCACAATCTTGTCTGTTTCAGCGTTGACTAGGGCAAAGGTAAGCAAGGATTGAGGAGATGAAATGGTTTCAGGAATAAGGTTAGAGGTAGAAGTCATAATCTATAAATATTGTGTAGTTGTCATGGTGGTTGAATCATAGACACTCTCAATGTGAGAAATTATTTGTCTAAAGCTAGCAATATCTACTTTTTCTGACACTATTAATACAGGCAGGTGTTAGGCAGTTTTTGCCTTACCATCTTCAAACCCTATCAAAATGAATAATTATCCAGTTTTGAGAGAAATACCTTTGGTTATATGACCATCAGCAGTTATGCTACAACACAAATGGTGATATTTTCGAGTATATTGAGTGGTTTTCCAAAATTAAGATCGCCACTAAGAACAAAAGTCTTTGCCTAACCATTTCCAATTTGAGAGATCGCATTTTGATTGGCTTCAATTATTTATTTCTATAGCGTTTTGTGAAATTGAGTCTGTGGGACTTATGGCTTAGATAGTGTCTGGAAAAGCTTCATCTTTTAGAACAGCTTTCTTTGATGCTTTTGCAAATGTCGAGATAGAAATTAAGGCGATTGCCTCTGATTTCAGCAAATTTGGCGCAATACAACGTTTAGAACAAATTGGTAAACAAGTACAACCAAATGCTCCAGTTATTCCTCACCATAAAATTTTTGGGATTGCGACTTTACCCGAAGCTCGTAGAAAAGGTATAGGAAGTCAATTACTCAAGCCTATTCTCGATTAGACTAATACTGAAAATGTTGGTTGTTATCTGGTTTCATCTAACCCACGTAATATCACTTTTTACAAGCATCATAGCTTTAACCAGACTTCCTTAAATTTCGATTAACTCTAAATTCTCCTTGAGAGGAATGTGGCGTGATTCTAATCCAAACACTGTTTTAAAACAGAAATAACAGAAATCAAGTTTTTATCTAATTAATGTAACTATAAGTGTTTATACGCCCCTCTACCTCTGCTCCCTCTGCTTTTCATTACTTAGCAAGCTTTTAAGAATTTCATATTAGACTCCCTTGTTAACTACTGTAAAAAATTGTTGTAAGAATAGTTACGAAATTCAGAAACGCCAAAATTCCTAGATACACTGAACCGTTATAGTTTTGAGATCTATAGAATACCAAGCAAATGAATACTAACAAACACGGTTATCCAACGCCAGAAACAGTTGCACCAGATGTTATAGAGCAAGATCGCAAGCGGGCTTATTGGCGAGCTAACATCAGGCTGATTCGTACTCTGTTAATCATTTGGGCGTTTGTTTCCCTTGGTTGCAGTATCTTATTTGTTCCCTTGCTTAACAATATTATGTTAGGGAATGTTCCCTTGGGCTTTTGGATGGCGCAACAAGGTTCGATTTTTACCTTCGTGATTTTGATTTTTGTCTATGCAATCCAAATGGACGTGCGACCCGTTTAGTACACAAGTATTTAAAATACGTAGTACTAGCTAGGTAATTAGACCAAAATAAAAAAATGGTCACAAGAACCTTGATAACTGAATACTCTGTGTAGGTGAGAGAGCCTGTAATAAGGTACTAAATATTAATAAAAGTCTAAGACCTCAAGCCCTACTCTCCAGGTGTTAGGAGTAAAAGCATAACTCCCAGGTTCGCGACTGGTCATCAAAACCTGAAGCGGGGTTAAACGGGGTACTAACTGGTAGTCTGAACTGGTCAGCCTCTAGCAAGAATTCCATGGATAGAGCTTTCGCTCGAAGCACCTTAACTACCGTGAGAATTAAATAGCTAAATCAGGTCTGATAAGCTATAGCCAAAAGGCAAAACTGTACCGAGATTGTTACTTAATGTCCTAGTCTATGTGCGACTCGTTTCAGTTTAACTACTTACGTATTACGTAATGAGGAATGCTGAGGCTACTTTTTATGAAAGTAGAATAACTCTTGATTCATGTGGGTTGAATTCCCACCGACGAGTGAGACGTTTGACTCCCTCGACTACGTGCTTAGAAATAACATCATCTCGGTGCGAAGCTAGTCGAAAAGTGGATATCTAGTAGCCAAATCTAGAAACTCTGCAAGGGCAGTTGTCTATGT